>NCET01000462.1 GCA_002280815.1 Flavobacteriales bacterium 32-34-25
TCAATTGAATCAAGATTATGACAATCCTATTCTAAGGAAAGAATTAGTTGCCATTTCGACCAAAGAAAAAGATTTAAGAGATCACGCCAAAGAAATTATTCTAAAAGCCGATAATGATAGCGAAACAAACGACAAAGATTATGTTTTCTTCCATTTTATTTTACATTATTTGCCCAAAGGTTTAATTGGATTATTGCTTGCGGTAATCATTTCGGCGGCAATGTCATCCACGGCCTCGGGACTTAATGCCTTAGCTTCCACAACGGCTATTGATATTTACAAGCGAAATTTAAAAGAGCAAAAAACAGAAAAACACTATTTGAATGCTACTAAATTTTTCACCTTCTTTTGGGGAATTGTAGCAATACTTTTTGCTTGTGTGGGAACGCTTTTCGAAAATTTAATCCAATTGGTAAACATCATTGGTTCTATATTTTACGGAACCGTTTTGGGGATATTTTTAGTTGGTTTTTATATCAAATTTATTAAAGCCAAAGCTATTTTTTATAGTGCTTTTATTACCCAAGTGACAATTCTTATTATTTACTATTTTGCTATTTTCATCTATCCAAGTGGTGAAGAAAAATTAGGTTATTTATGGCTGAATTTTATTGGAGCCTTAATGACCATTGTACTTTCGGCTTTGCTTCAAGCAACTATTTTTAAGAGTGAGGAAAAGCTAACTACATAAACCAAGAAGCGACATCAATCACGTAGGGGGTTTCTATTTTTATACAGTTTATATGTAAACACCAATTGTAAGTAAGTCCAGTGAAATTCTCTATTTTCTTTTTTGCTTGATCAAAAAAGAAACAAAAAAATCAAGTCTTGCACTTCCTCGTCGGTCAAATTAGTTTCCGAATACTAAAAGAAAATAACTCGCTACGCTCAAACAGATTTTCTTTTTACGTATTCTTCAAACATTTGACACTCGACTGCGGAAGCTAAGGGCAATAGAAATAAAAAAATCCCATTTGCTTTCTTTCTTGCAAATGGGATTTTCTTGATTATAAAGACCTAGAAATATTACTTACTCCATTCGTCTATACTTGCTTTATTCATTTCAACATATTCTTTATTTCCTGCTGCTTCCGAAGCAGAAATAGACCATTTAGCCGTTTCAATTGCGCCTTTTTTATCGCCTTCTTTCGCTTGAATTAACGATTTTAATCTCAAGTAATAAAACGGAACATTCTTAGACATTTCAACTGCTTTGTCAATATAAGCTCTTCCTTTTGTAATATCACTGTTGGATTGGTAATAATACTGAGCAGCTGTATAATATTGTTCAGGTGTTGGACCAGCCAATGCTTTTTCGATACTAGCAATAGCCAGTTTTTTTGTTGGTACTTCAAATTTTAAACTTCAAATTTTAAAGATACATAAGAGTTCTCCCAGGAAATATCTAAAGTTGCTGAACTAGTCTCTAAATTATTAATTCCAATTGTAAAAGTTTCAACGGGTTTAGTTAAAGCTTCTTCATTTACCGTAGTTTTCAAAGCTACTTTAGCTTCGTCAAATTCTTTTGGAGTTCCCCAATTATCAGTTGCAGTATAGAACAAAACTTCCCAACTTTGAACATTTGGAATCGTATACAAAGCATATTTTCCTTTTTTCAAAGTCTTTCCATTAATCACTACATCATCACTAAAAGAGATTATGGAATTATCATTAGCACCTGTTCTCCACAATTGTCCAAAAGGAACTAAATTCCCCAAAACCGATCTTCCTCTGGCTGAAGGACGAGAATATACAACCTCCACATCTGTTAAACCCACTACTTGTTTTACAACAGCTTTTGGGCTTGTTTCAGGAATTCGCACCTGAGCTTCAACAGCAAAATGTGAAACAATTAGAAATACTACAATATATAATCTTTTCATAATTCGGTAATTTTTTTAAATTCAAATTTACAATTTCTATGCAACTGCAGCTGTTAATTATTGCATAATTTAGAATCCAAATCCTTAACAATAGCATAATTTAGCTCATCAAAATGATTGACAACAAAATCAGCTATTGACAAATCCTGGTTCTTAGAATGCAAGCTGTTGTAACCGATACACAAAATCCCTGCCGCTTTTGATGCTATAATTCCATTTGTGCTATCTTCTATAACAATACAACTTTCTTTGGGTGCTATAGACAAACTCGCAGCATGCTCAAAAATAGCAGGATGCGGTTTCGATTTTGGAAAATCTTCGCCACTTACTTTGTGTGTAAAATATTGGTGTAACTCAAATCGATTAAAAATGCGTTCGATAGTTACTTTTGAAGCCGATGACGCTAAAATTAACTGCACGCCATTTTGATGCAAATCTTCAATTAAATTTCTAACTCCAGCTAATAGCTCCAAATCTTTTTTGGTATCAAAAGCATCATTAAAAATACTGCGTTTTCTTTGAATCAAATCTTCCACTTCATTCTCCAATTGGAAAATATCTTTTAGCTTTTGAAAAATATTTCGAGTCGAATTTCCTGTAAAAGAAGTGTACAATTCTTCGCTCACTTCAATATTTAATTCTTCAAATTGTTTGTAATACGCATAACGATGTACTGGTTCTGTATCCACAATTACACCGTCCATGTCAAAAATTACTGTTTGTATCATCTTTTAGTTTGTTGTTTTTAGTTTATTGTTTTTAGTTTTTTCTACACCCAGCTTCACACTTCACACTTCACACTTCCTACTTCCTACTTTCTACTTCTCATCACTTTTAAGAATATAACGAACTACTGTTTCGGCTGCGTGCAATCCGAATAAACCTGGCATGTAACTATTGGTACCATAAAAAGATTTTTTAAAGTTAGATCCATCCGTTCTTTTTACACTGCCTTCATCTGGTTTTTCTGTAGAAAATACCGCTTTCACTCCTTTATTTACACCCATTTTTTTCAAACGCTTGCGTACCACTTTGGCTAAAGGACATACTTCTGTTTTACTAATATCTTTTACAACCACTTTACTAGCCAACATCTTTCCACCAGCTCCCATGTTTGAAATAATTTTCACTCCTTTTTTCTTTGCTCCAAAAATCAGGTTTAATTTTGGAGTAATTCCCATGTTTGAAATAATTTTCACTCCTTTTTTCTTTGCTCCAAAAATCAGGTTTAATTTTGGAGTAATGCTATCAATACAGTCTAAAACGTAATCAAATTGTGGATCTACAATTTCGAAAGCACGCTCTGGAGAAAGAAACTCCTGTACCCGAATCAGTTCCAATTCAGGATTAATATCCATCAATCGATCACCAACAATTGTTATTTTTGGCTGACCAACAGTAGAATGCAAAGCAGGTAACTGTCGGTTAATATTGGTAATATCCACTACATCACCATCCACAATAGTCATTTTTCCCACTCCGGCTCGGGCTAAAAATTCGGCAGCAAACGAGCCCACACCACCTAATCCTACCACAAGTACATGTGCATTTTGTAATTTTTCTAATCCTTCTTTTCTAAATAATAATTCAGCTCTTTCGGTCCATTCAGCCATAATTAAATTGTATTCGTTTATTTGGTAATTATTTATTTATAAAAACGGTATTGAAATTATTTGAAATAATTTGCTGCAATTCCGTTACAGTTATTTTTTTATATTTTGCTGCCAAGGCATATATTTCTTCGATAGTATAATCTGAAGTATCCGTTTCTAAGAAAAATCGATTTTCGGGAACACCGTTAAAAAGCTGTTCTAATTCTGGATTTTGCAATAGATATCTCCCAAATGACAGATAAAATCCGTTATCTAAAAGTTGTTTTGCCAATTGTTCTTTTTTTGAAAAACCATGAATTAAGATTGGAGTTGTAATCTTTAATTTGTTCTTTAATTCCACTAATTCCTGAAAAGCATGCACGCAATGGATTACTACTGGTTTTTGAAATTTCTCAGCTAACAGCAATTGTTTTTCTAAAACTTCTAATTGAATTTCAAAAGCTGTTTCGCTGCGTTTGTCCAAGCCACATTCGCCAATAGCCAAACATTCCGGCAATGACACCTTTTCTTCTAAAATTTCAAAATCACTTTCTAATCTATCCTCATTGATAAATAATGGGTGAATTCCTATCGAATAATTAGGTATAGCTGCATCAAATTCTTGTGGATATTGATTAACTAATTCTAATATATCTTCCTGAGAGGTATAAACGTGTGTATGTAAATTAAAGTACTGCATTAATCATGAAATTTCTTTACACCCGCACGAATAGCTACTTTTAAATCGTTTTCCAAAGGTACTTTTGGACAAGAATAACGATAATTATAAGCACAATACGGATTGTATGAAGTATTAAAATCAATTGCAATCGTATTTCCTTTTGGAATTTTTAAATCAATGTATTTCCCACCGATATAACTTTCTTTTCCAGATGTTTCATCAAAAAAAGGAAGAAATAAATCATCTTTATATTGTGGATTTCTAGCCGAAACCACATCCTGATAAAGATTTAGTTTGCATTTTTTTCCGTTGATTTCAAAATGGGCTTCTCCATATTTTACAAAAATAGGCGTTCTGTCTGTGGAAGTTTTCATTTGGAATGGCTTCTCTTTTGGAGTTCTAACAAAACGGGCGTTGACAAAATACGCTTTATTTATTGGATAAAAATCCAAACCTTTAAACGCAGCTAAATCCTGAGCTTCCAGCGGACTGGTTTTAGCGTCTGCATATTCTTTATTTAGTTCTTGTTGGTATTTTTTGGCAGCAGCCGCATCAAATTTTTTCTGGCTAAAGCCAAAACTACATTGAACTAAAAAAACAAATAACAGAATAGACCTCATCTTCAAATTTTTATGCAAAAATAGTTTAAAAGTTACAAAGCCACAAAGACTTAAGCTCTTAATATTTAAGTTTTGAAACCTTTAAAACTAAAAACTTAGTTAAATAACTATAAAAATAGTTGTTAAACTAAAAAT
>NCET01000463.1 GCA_002280815.1 Flavobacteriales bacterium 32-34-25
CGTGGATTGAAATTAATCATGGATTATGTAACAAATCACTGGGGAATATCCCATTGGATGATAGCCGATTCTCCAATAAAAGATTGGATTCATCAATTTAAGAATTACACTCAAACCAATCATAAAAGAAGTACTATAAGCGACACTAATGCTTCAAATATAGACAGAACCATTTGTCTTAACGGCTGGTTTGTTCCCTCCATGCCCGACTTAAATATTGGCAATCCTTTAGTTCTCAACTACCTTTGTCAAAATGCCATTTGGTGGATTGAATATGCTAATTTAGACGGTTTTAGAGTGGACACCTACAACTATTCTGAACCCGAATACATCTCTAAATGGACAAAAGCCATAACGGATGAATATCCAAATTTCAACCTCGTTGGCGAAATTACCTTACGCAATCAAGGACTACTTTCCTATTGGCAAAAAGACAGTCCAATTGCTAAAATTCAGAACTTTAATTCCAATTTACCTAGCGTAATGGATTTTGCCTTATCCGATGCTTTACAAATTGTTTTTAACGAAGACGATGATAGCTGGGATCAGGGAATAACAAAGATCTACGACCTGCTTTCAAAAGATTTTTTGTTTCCAAATGTGAATAATCTAATGGTTTTTGGCGAAAATCACGACACCAAAAGACTCAATCATATTTACAATAATGATATTCGGAAATACAAAATGGCAATGACAATGTTAGCAACCATTAGAGGAATTCCTCAGTTGTATTATGGTTCCGAAATTGGAATGTCAGGAGATCAACATTTAGGTGATGCCGATATTCGAAAAGATTTTCCTGGCGGTTGGGAGGATGACGAAAACAACGCTTTTAATCCCGAAACTCGCTCCGAATGTCAAAAAGTTTTTTTTGACTTTACATCCAAATTATTCCATTGGCGAAAAACAAATGCTGCCATACATTTTGGAAAAACCACACATTATATTCCGGAAAATAATGTCTACGTGTATTTTAGATACAACACTAATCAAGCGGTGATGGTGTTGATTAACAACAATCCCGAAATTCAGGAAATCCATACCACACGTTTTAAAGAAAATATCAGGAATTATAAAACAGCGAAAGAAGTCTTAGCTGATTTGGTTTTTGATTTATCGCAAACAATTCTTATCGAAGGAAAATCGGCTTTAATATTAGAATTAGAATAGCGTTTTTTTTCTTTATCGCAAATCTGCATACCAAGATTTACCAAAAAAACTCAAAAAAATAAAAAGCCCAAACTTTGCGCTGCTTGTGTAAAACTTTGCGAACTTTGTGGTTAAAAAACTTTATGCTCAAAATAGGTCATCGTGGCGCTAGAGGATATGAACCTGAAAACACTCTAGTTAGTTTTCAAAAAGCAATTGACTTGCAAGTAGACGGCATTGAACTCGATGTACATTTGAGTCTCGATGCTGAACTTATGGTTATTCACGATGACACCATTGACCGAACTACCAATGGTAAAGGTAAAGTCAATCAATTGACCAAAGCCGAGTTGCAAAACTTCTCTATTGAAAGCCAACATAAAATCCCAACATTAGAAGAGGTTTTTGATTTGGTGAATCGCCGTTGTTTTATTAATATCGAATTAAAGAGTTTTGATGCGGCTGAAAAAACAGTTGCTCTAATCGAAAAATACATTCACGAGAAAAACTGGGAATACAGCGATTTTTTGGTTTCCAGTTTTGATTGGAAAATGCTCGAAGAAACCCATTCATTAGACTCAAAAATCAAAATTGGTGTTTTGACCGAAGAATCTATTGATAAAGCTCTGGCTTTCGCCAAAAAGATAAACGCTTTCGCCATTCATCCTGATTATGAATTATTGTCAAAAGAAAATGTAATTTTGATGCAGCAAAATGGATTCGAAGTTTATCC
>NCET01000094.1 GCA_002280815.1 Flavobacteriales bacterium 32-34-25
TAGTTTTTAATGAAAAATGGAGGTGGTCATTTTGCTCCGGAATTAGGTGGTCACTTTAAATTGGAATTGGGTGGTCAATATTACTGGAATTTGCAGATATATCCTTTTAACAATAAATGATTGAATATTTCTTCGGATTTGTGATGTCCTAAATATTCGGGATCATTTCCATTCATACTAATTACTACGTTGCTAAAACTATGTGATTGTAGAATTCCAAATTTGATACCCGTTTCTTCTTCAATATTTTTTTGAAGTTCATCTACAAATTGTTCATAGCTAATACTTGCCATTACTGTAAGTGTGTTTACTTCAAAACCATATACTCGTTCTCCTTCTTGATTAACCGCTAAACGAAGACCTCTACCAATTTCTTGTCTTCTTTTATTATCAGATTGCCCAGCTTCTTTGAGTGTGCAAATTTGGAACACATTTGGATTATCCCAACCTTCTTTTAATGCGGAATGCGAGAAAATAAAACGTAACTTACTGTCAAAACTTAGAAGCTTTTCTTTGTCTTTCATAATCAGACTATATGTGTCTTCATCTGCTTTTACTGAACCAGAAGTATCTTTGAAAAATTCAAACTTATCTTTTTTGTTACTTGCTTTTGACTGTTTGTCTATGGAGAAATAACCGTTATGGATTTGAGAAACTTCACTATCTAAATCTTTTATTTCGTTGAAAATAGATTGGTATTTTCTTGATTTTATTAACTTTTTGTATTCTTCTTCAAACACAGTGGCATAATCACCATTTTGCTGATTTCCTTCATCATCGTATACGCGATAATGCTTTACAGCATCAATAAAAAATAAACTCAATACTTTTATTCCTTTTGGGTTTAATCGTACTTCTTTATCTAAATGTTCTTCGATAGTTTTTCTTATTTGATAGCGCTTAATCATTAAATCATCAACAGCACCGATGGAATGACCTAGACTGATTTCAGTTCCATTTGTAAACTCAATGTACTCTTGGTCTACATAAATATCTTTAACAAAATAATCTGCATATTGTGGCAACTTTGTTACTTGTAACAAATCTGTATTTTGTTTTATTTCCTTTGTCTCTCTTTTCGCTTTACCATCACGCCCTTTTACTTCAATCTCTACTTTTGCAGATATCCCATTACGGTTTTGTAATGATACTAGTTTGATATATGCACCGCTTGAAGCTGCTCCATCGACCATAACCGATGCTACTTCAATTTGCTTTACCAGTTGCTGATTATAAGCATCTACTGCATCCAATTTATACATTAGGTTGATTTTCTCTGTATGCGTAGCAGAATATCTAAAAACAGCTAATGGATTAAGATTTTTGATGGATTTCTTTTGTAAAGGACTACTCATTGTTGACTGAGGCTCATCTACAATTACAAATGGTCTAGTATTTTGGAGTAATGAAATAGGTTTATATCCTAATTTATCATTATAGTCTAATAATATTCTGTTGGTTTTACTACTATTTTCATCAATATCTTTTGCAAAAGCTTGAATATTGATTACCATAATTTGTAATCGATCGTTTATAGCAAAATCTCTAACGCTTGATAAATCGGAACTATCATAAACAAAGAAACTTTTTTCATTATATATGGCTTCGGGATAATGTTCGTTGAAATGATCAACGGTCATTTGTAATGATTTGAAAACTCCTTCTTTGATAGGAATTGAAGGTACTACAATAATGAATTTTTTGAAACCATATTGGCGTTGCATTTCCATAATGGTTTTTAGGTACACGTATGTTTTTCCGGTACCAGTTTCCATTTCGATTGAAAAATCAAGATGATTTATGTCGATTTCATTAGATAAAGAAGGTCGCAAACCATTTTTAAGTTGCACTTTTTGAGCATTATCAATGATTTGAGCTTCATTGATTTGTAGTTTGTTAGCAAATCCTAGATTGTTTTCTTCGACACGGTATTGTGCATTAATATATTCTGGTGAAAATACCGTAAAGTTTGAAGTACATACTTCTTGACCTTTGAATATATCTACTATGGCATCTACTCCGTCTTGTTGATGTTCTAATCCGCTTACAAACTTTATTTTCATTTTCTTCTTGTTCTTTCTTAATCGATTTGAATGTTTACTTTACCATTTAGGTTGGTCATTGTGCCCAACTTATTGTCCAACTTAGATAACTATTATACATTAATTATCATTAACATAGACATTTCATCTATATTTAGGAAACCTCAAATCATTATTTAATATAATAACCTCCCATTTTTGGAGCACCAATAAACTCAATTAATCCGTGTTCTGGTAATGTTTTCAAATAGCGTTCTGTACTTGCAACACTCTTGTTTATTTGCTCATTTAATTCACTTGCTTTTTTACCAGGGTTTTTAGATATCAAATGGAATAGTGTTTCTATTTCTAGACTTACTCCCTCAATATTTAATTTTACTCCCTCATTTACTCCCTCATAATACTATTTTCAATAACATAGACATTGAGTCTATGTTCGTGTCTATGTGTGGCATTTACCTGTTAGATTATCTAATAACATAGACATTCTGATAGTTTTTTTTGAAATTATTTTTTTGAAATTATTTGCTTTAGTTTTTCGCTTACTACATAACTACCTGTTCTTTTAGAACCTTCAAATTCTATCGCTCCAATTTCTTTTAATGTACTGATATGACGTTCAATAGTTTTATATGGTCTATCTAGTTTTTCTACTATATCAGATGCTCTTATGCTTTTTTCTTTTATTATTAAAGCTATAATATCTCTAAAAGATTCTTTTACTCCTTCAGTTATTCCCTTATTTATTCCCTCATTTAATCCCTCAGATTTAACATCATTAATAAGACTTTCTATTCCCTCAATTATTCCCTCAGTTATTCCCTCATCATAATTAAAAGGAACTATTACACCAGGAAAGGTAACAGAAACTGTATTATCTTTAACATTCCAAACTGGAACTTTAAAACCTAGTTCTTTACAATTAGCTATCATTTTTACAGTTCCAATACCTATTTTTTCAATCCAATTTCTTAAAAAGAAAATGTGAGCAATTGTTGGATTTACAGGAATAGATAAATGGTCTTCTGATAAAGACTTAATACTAATTCCTTTAGGTAAACTACCATAGCTAGTTATTTGTAACTTATCTGGATAAATATTAACTGCAATACTACTTGAGAAGGATGAATAATCTCTATGTATGAAAGCATTTAATAAAGCTTCACGAATAGCTAATTTTGGATAACTTGGTCTGTCAGTTCTTTTCCAATCAGATAAACTAAATGAACTAGAAACACCATAAGCTAAATCAAAAAAATCGGTGATTTGTCGAATAGATTGAAATAAATTATCATCAAAAATTCTATCATATAATAAAGTGCTACCTGTTTTATCGGTATTAAATGCGGATATGCGAACACGAACCTGAGGAAAATATTTAGCAGGTTGTTTACCAAATAAAATTACTGCGGCATTTGTAAAATCACCGTTTTGATACAAGCCATATTTACTTAAAAACTGCAAAGGATTTTCAGGAATATTATTTTCTCTACCCGTTGAATTCGCATCATTGATACATTTTTCTACTTCATTTAAATCAATATCTTCAATATCAATCTCAATAGCGGACTTAGTTTCCCATCTTTGTAAGTAGCTGGAATCTTTATGAATTAATGCTGCTAATTGTTTTGAATCTGCTTTAACAGTATTACTACCTACACGGAAATAGACACCACCTTTAAAAATGTATGGTTGATTTGTACCTTGCCAAACAGAAATAACCAATAATTTTTTTGAATTAATAGACTGAATATCTACTGATATTGCAGGTTCTGGAATTATTTCAGATACTAAATAGTTCTGAATTTCCACAGCTAATTTCTCTACATCATTTACACCTATAACATTTTGATTTTCCTCTTTTCCAATAACTAAATGTCCACCATCTCTATTCAAGAAAGAACAAATTATCTTTGCAGCATCCTCTTTATTAAAATGTGCCTTAAATTCAAGTGTTGCAGATTCTTTTTTCTGCAAAATTTCTTTAATATAATTTACATCATCTTGTTTCATAACGCGTTCATTTTATAAATGATGTCTAAAATTCTTTCTTTATCGTGGAACTGGGTTTGAATTACTTTTTTAATATCCTGCATCATAAAATATTCATCCGTCCAATGCCCAATTCGTTCTGCTGGATTGATATCGTTTAATATTGTATCATTGTACATATCTATTACACGAATATCGTCTAGCAATTTAGTAGGTTGATACACAAAATCTGGATTTAAACTCCTGTCAGGAAGATAGCGATACTGTTTGAAGAGCTCTCTTGCTACACGAACATCCCTATGAGCAATAAACCATCTTGGTTTTTTTAAAGCAATGGCAGTTTTCATTTCCTCGTGAGTAATAGAAGTTTCGCCAATAATACCTGAACCATAAAACGGTCTGATAATACCAAAAAAAGCATCACATTTTTGAGCAGCAATCAAACAATTTTCTAGATTTGATTTTGAAGGATCTGTTGGCATTGTTTTGTAATGAGAACTTATAGGATGATAGCCCATTTGTTCTAATATACCACAGATTTCATTGATTTGATCCTCATAGTTGTACACCGATGAAGCAATCATTATTTCTATTTTACCATCTGCTGTCATTCGTGACTATTTATAATTATCATCCCTAATTTTTTATGCTTTTATATACTATTAACCTCTTCTATACCAAACCTTTTTAAGATTTGCATTGCGTTGGTTTTGTCTTTGTCTGATTGAAAGCCGGTATCTTTGAAGATTACCCTACATCTGACTGGGCTTAATTCTTGTTTCCAAGTGCCGATACCTTCTGAAACTGCTGGTGTGATGGCATTGGACAAACAAATAAACAACGTACCTTGACCTACACTAAACACTTTTTGTCCTGCAATGGTTTTTTCCTCGATGGCAACGGTTAAATCTAAACCGTATTTTAAAAGAATTTCAAATAAGATGTCTTCTTCTGTTCTATCGGTTTTGATATTGTTTGCGAAAATATCTAACTGCTCTTCTAAATTGTCTGGATTGCCATCCCAAGCTTGAATGTTGCTGCTGTCTAGCTTGAATGCTTTGAAACCCACATCAAGTTTATCAATACCTTCTTTATTTTTAAAATCTATTTTTATTTTTTCTCCAGCTCTACGAATACGTTCCTTTGTTATCTCCGCAATAGTTTTATATCCTGCTTTAAATGCTTCACTTTTTTCATCCGTTGGCTCGGGTAATTGTACTGAAATACATTTTCTAGTTCCTTCATCTTCCGCATTTAGTTTTAAAGTTGAATGTGAAAGTGTCCCAGAACCAGCAAAAAAGTCAAGTAATATATCATCTTTACCAGTACCAATAATTGAAAGTTTTTTTAATAATTCAACAGGTTTAGGATAGTCAAATAGTTTCTTATCATCAAATAATGATTTTAATGATTTACTAGCTTCTTGGGTGTGACCAACATCTTCGTGATAAAATAGAGAAATTGGAACCATTCCTTGTTGAACTTCTGATAAAAATCTTTTTATTCTCGGTACGCCATTTCCATCTGAACCAAACCAAATTCTTTTATCATTAATTAATTCTTGAAATTTTTCCTTTGAAGTTCTCCAGCATCTTCCGTGTGGCGGATTTATTACATCTCCGTTTGGCTTAGTAATAGGAAAATCATAACTTTCACTATATGTAGCAACAGTTAAATTATCACTTTGCCACATTCCTCTCGGATCATTATCTGGATTTTTGTATCTAGAAATTTGTTCTTTAGTCATAGGAAGTAAATTTCTATTAAATGAGTTTCTACTCTTCGCATAACAAAATACTTGTTCGTGATTTAGTGAAAAATATTTAGCATCATTTTGAGGCGCAAACTTCTTTTCCCAAATAATCTCTTGAACATAATTATCTTCCCCAAAAACTTCATCACATAATTTTCTCAAATTATGCACTTCATTATCGTCAATTGAAATGAAAATAACTCCATCATCGGTCATAAGGTTTCGTGCCAATCGTAATCGAGGATACATCATATTAAGCCAGTTACTATGGTAACGACCGTCACTTTCTGTATTGGTGCTTGTTTTTTTGCCTTGCTCGTCTGTTTGGTTCGTGATGTTTAGGTAATTGCCTAAATTGTCGGCATAGTTGTCTTTGTACACAAAATCCTTTCCCGTATTGTATGGTGGATCTATGTATATCATTTTAATTTTGTTGGCGTAGCTTTTTTGTAGCAACTTCAATACTTCGAGGTTGTCGCCTTCTATAAAAATGTTGTTGGTAGTGTCCCAATCTTTACTGTCTGCTTTGTTAGGTCGTAAGGTTGCCGTTGTCGGTTTGTTGGCTTCTAGACGCGCTTGGTTTTTGCCTGCCCAAGTAAAACGGTAATATTCTTCTTTTTCTTCTACGGTTTCGCCCAGCAATGCTTTTAGTTCATTGAGGTCGATGTTGCCTTCTTTTACAATGGTTGGGAACAATTGTTTTAGTAATTCTATGTTGTCTGCCACTATGTTGGCACTGGTAAGTGAATTAATTTTTTCCATTATAATTGGCTTAATTTTTAATCTAAATTAAATCTTGAAATACAAAAATCTATGATTTTATTTCTTCTAATATCTACGTTAGATTTATCAAAATTTCCTCTTTGTATTTCGCCTGCTAAATTTCTAATTTCTTGATTTGAAGATTTCAAATAACCGTCCACTTTGTTTATAGGCGGCAAATTAGATACGCCAATATTTAATCCTTTTTCTAATAATGCAAGATTGCCTAATCTGTTTTTTTCATAATCATAATCATCTCCAAAGGCATAAGATGTAGTTTCATAATTTGGATCTCTACTAAAAACGTGTTCTACTTGATACTCTTTATACGTTTCGATGTCATTGTTATTATTACTATATTCAGAAAGGATGTGCTTTACAGCACCATTACCCGCAATTGGTCCATCAAGATAGGTTCTAAAAACGTGGTTATTTACAAACTTCTCACTAAAATTTACAAGATGTGTTTTTATGTCTGCCACTGCTAAATCATATTCTGAAATGTGAGAACTCAACCAGTACATATCAGCCACTGGATTTGTTCCTCTTAATTTATATACTCTAACTTCAATTGTTTCTAAAATAGGTAACAAATCATCAAGCTTATTTTGCATATAAAGTCTTACCAGTAACGGATATAAAGTTGCTGTAAATTCTAAATACCTAAATGTTTTTTGATAAAGTTCATTTGAAGCGACGTCTTTTATAAGATTGGAGTAGCTAATAGCAAATTTTTGAAAATCTTCAATATATTCTTCAATAAATGACTTTAACTCGTCCGGAGTTTCTTTTAGCTCGTCACATTTAAGTTTTAAATTATCAAATACCGTGTCTGCACCATCTCTGTTATTCCAAGTAGATGCAAAAAGCTTTCTTGAAGAATAGTAATGATGGGTAAAAATGGTGTTTTCTTCAAGTCTTCCAAGAATTCCAAGTTTATCTCTACAAACTAAGAGGTCGTCATAAGCATCGAATATTTTTTCAAAACTATCATTGATAGTATCGTTTAATTTTTCTTTTAAATGAAGTGTTGAATAAAGCATTAAGATGCTTTTCGTTTTATCTAAAATTCTTAATGGTAAACCTCTGTCATTAATTATGGAAAACATTTTTACAGCCTGAGCTTGACTATCAACATTAAAAACCAAAACTTCAATATTATCACGAATGAATATTATTCTTTCTTCAATTTCTGCTTCTGTTAATGCGTTTGAAAATGCGGTAAATAATTTTTTAGCTGAAAACATATATTTTTGACTTCTTTTGTCAATAGCATCAACATTGATGGTTTCTGGTTCAAAAAGAAGTTGGTTTAAAAAATCACCATCTACACCAAGTGGATGTAGTTTTAAATTATGGTGAGAGCCTATAAATGCAGCTAATTGACTGTTTCTTACATTTTCGTCTTGAAGTTTGTCAATTAGTATTTTTAAAAGGATAAAAATTGTTGTTATACGTTGTTGACCATCAATAATTTCATAAACCGTATCCGTTGACAAACCAATAGATTTATTTTCTTTGAAAGAAAGCGTACCAACAAAATGGTTCATTTTATCATTTAAACTTTCCTCAATATCTTGCCATAACGCTTTTCTTTCTGTGTCGGTCCAGCTGTATTTTCTCTGATAAGTTGGAATAATAAATCTATTTCCATTAAATATGGAACCAATTTTTTCAGTTTGACTTTTTGTTATTGACATATTTAATTATTGCTTTGATAGTTGTAATTGATAATTTTCAATTTGTACTCTGAATTCTTTTATTTTAGTATTTAATTTGACCATTTCAGCGACTTGTGTTTCCTTTTTGGCTGTATTTTCAAGCGTTGTAATTTGTTGTTTTAATGCCTCTATTTGCTCTAAAATTTGAACATTTTCTTTACTTTGCTCTATTGATCTTGTGACAAAAGTACCGTTTATTTGTGCGGTTTGCAAACCAATAACGGACTGTATAAAATGGTTGTAATAATGGCGTAAATCGAGTTTATTAGCTTTGTCAAAAGCTAAATTATCGAGAAAATGCTGTTGTTTTTGGCAGATGGTATCGCTA
>NCET01000095.1 GCA_002280815.1 Flavobacteriales bacterium 32-34-25
AAAATTTGCCCCGCTTCGGTAATAGAATTAGCAGCAAATCCAGCAACATAAACTCCTTTTTTACCTGATTTAGATTGGATACCATACACAATGGCTTCATCATCAGGATTAGAATCTCCTTCATAACGATAAATGTGTTTGATTTCGTAATTATTTGGATTTTTTAAAATCACATCTTCATGTTGGTTGAAGTCATAATTAAAACCGTTTTCGCTCAATTCGTCTAAGGCTTTTGAGACAGATGCGTAGTGATATATAGTGTCCATAATATTGAATGTTTAAAAGTTATAAAAGACAAGACTTAAATATAACCAATTTATTTTGAATGCGTTGTAAAATGCTTGCCAAAGTAGTTTTATTAGACTTGTTAGCACAGTTTAATTATTGTACTTTTGCCGCACAGACCGCCTTATCGCTGTTCGCCTTGGCGGAGAGAGGAAAGTCCGGACACCACAGAGAAGCATAGCGGGTAACACCCGTCATCCCGATTTTTTTGGGATAGGACAAGTGCAACAGAAAGTATGTACAGGTAATGCTGTAGTGAAACCAGGTAAACTCTATGCGGTGAAATACCAAGTATATCAGCATTTAAGGATTTCTCGTCCGTTGTTGAAGGGTAGGTAGCTCGATCTTGTTGGTAACAACAAGGCTAGATAAATGATAAGGTAAGGCTAGATAAATGATAAGGTCTCGTCTTTTGGGACGAGAACAGAATCCGGCTTATAGGTCTGTTTTTTTTATTTAAAGCAAAAGTAAAACCATTAAGAAATTTAGAAAATTAAGACAACAGCTTAATAAAACTTTATTTCTTAATGGTTATTTTTTTAATTGATACGCATTATGCAAACAAGAATTGGGATTTTAGGATTGGGTGGAGTAGGCGGTTATTTTGGTGGACTTTTGGCGAAAGCCTATACTGAATCTGAAGAATCAATCGAGATTGTATTTATTGCCCGTGGTGAAACTCAAAAAGCAATTATAGAAAATGGATTAAAAGTCATTTCAGACGAAAGTGAATTTGTTGCTTTTCCTGATTTGGTTTCCAATGATCCTAAAGTTATTGGCAAATTAGATTATCTTATTTGTGCTACCAAAACTTATGATATTGAGGAAAGTTTGCTTTCTATAGAAAAGTGTATCAAAAAAAGAACAGTTATTCTACCTTTATATAATGGTGTAGATGCTCCCGAACGTATTCAGACTCTTTTTCCAGATAACGAAGTTTTACAAGGTTGTGCTTATATTGTTTCCTACATTAAATTTCCAGGTGTAATTAGAAAGTTAGGACATTTTGAAAAACTCTTTTTCGGTTCTATAAACGCTTCACTTTCTAAATTGAATGCGCTGCAATCTATTTTTAAAAATGCGGGAATTCAAAGTCATTTGTCGGATACGATTGAAGAAACCGTTTGGGAGAAATTTATTTTTATTTCGCCTTTGGCTTCGGCGACTTCTTATCTTAATCAAAATATTGGTGAAATTATCAACTCGGAATCGAATAGAAAATTCTATGTTGCTTTACTTAACGAAATTACTTTGGTAGCTGCAGTAAAAGGATTGGCCATTCCGAATGATATTATTTTGCAAACTATTCAAAAATTACAAAAATCACCTCAAGATGCTACTTCGTCCATGCACCGAGATATTTTAGCAGGACATAAATCAGAATTGGTTTCTTTAACTGAATTTGTTATCAAAGAAGGAGCGAAATATGAAGTGGAAACACCAACTTATCAATTGGTTTTTGATAAACTTTCTTCAGAATTGGATTCTTAATTATTCTTCTTCTCCATCATTTTCTAAAGAATCGCCTTCTACTTCTTGTTCCGATTCAAATTCGAAAAAACTAAAAATAGAACCACCGTAACTTTTCTGAAAAGAAAAATTGATTAAGTGGCTTAACTTTGTGTATTTAGAATGTTCAATAACCATCATTCCTTCTTCATTCAAAATGTTTCTTTCAAAAACAAGCAACACCACTTTTTCAAAAGTAGCTTGGTCTAATCCATAAGGCGGATCGGCAAAAACAATATCAAACGAAGCATTGCATTTTTCAAGAAACTTAAAAACATCACTTTTGGTTGCAGCAATAGGGAAATCATATTCGGCAGCCGTTTGTTTGATGAATTTTACACAACCAAAATCACCATCAACAGAAGTAATAGGCGAACTTCCGCGAGAGGCAAATTCGTAACTAATATTTCCAGTTCCGGAAAATAAGTCTAACACTTTTAAACTATCAAAACTAAAATGATTGTTTAAAACATTGAACAAAGCTTCTTTGGACATATCGGTTGTAGGGCGAACAGGTAAGCCTTTTGGTGGGCTAATGCGTCTTCCTTTGTATTTTCCTGAAATGATTCTCATGAGTTGAAAAGTATAAAATGATTTCTGTTTTCGGCCTCAGAAAAATAATTGTTCCATCGTAAATCTTCCACATCAAGAAGTGAAACATTGCGAATGTATTTGTAAGCCATTTTAAAAAAAGGACTTTCGGCAGTAATGTTCCCAATTAATTCCAACGGGAAATTTTCGGGATTCATATTCAGTTGTTCGGCAGTGAACAAAATGTAATAAATAAAATCTTCGGGAGTTTGGTATTCAAAAGAATTAAACAATAACAACTTTTGATTCTGAATCACCACAATTTCAAAATGAGTAGAATTAAAATGAACCATCATTTTTTTAGTATCCACATTTTTAGAAGCATCTAATAACTTAGTGACTAAAATACTGTTGGCATGTTTGTATTCGAAAGAGCCAAATTTGTCTATAAAAAAATTATTCATATTCACATAAGGAATATAAACGGCATTGATTTCGTAGTTGCTGATTTCGTCAAAAGCAAAAAAATCAGTTTCAAAAACTTTGGTATTGTATTGCAAATAACTTCCCAGATAATTTTCGTCAAAAAGTGGAGTGGGAACAAAAGTCGATAGGTTGTTATTGTGAATTACAAGAACTTCATCGTATTGTTCATTCAGCTCCGAATGTTCAGCAAAAGCATTCGCAAACAAATCTTCTATTTTTAAATTTTTCTCGAAAGGATCAAAATGGATTTCCTTAAATGAAGAAACGGTATTGTTAAGCGTGTCAAAACAGCAAAAAGAAAGTCCGGTCAAGGAAACTTGAATGGATAGTTTTTTATATTTCTTTTCGGTAATGTCCATTAATGAAGATTTTTTCTGAATGGCAAACTTACAAATTTCAATGGCAATATCAATGACAATAACAATAGCAATTTCAAAAAAACAATAGCAATTGCAATTTCAATGAAAAAGAATGTCAATATTGAATAGCTTCAATTTATTTTCTCCTATATATAGGTAGAATGATTTTTTGAAATAACATTTTAAACCGATTATTGAAATTGCCATTGTCATTGCTTTTTGAAATTGTCATTTATTAAACGTAATTTGCAACAAAATAATAACAATGATTTCCTCCCAGTTTTACAGTCTTTTAAAAAAGAAATTTCCGTTTTCTCCTACTTACAATCAGGATATTTTTTTTCAGAAGATTGCCATCTTTTTGACAGAAACTACTAATGATAGCATTTTTGTTCTTAAAGGATATGCCGGAACGGGAAAAACTACGGTCATTTCAACAATCGTAAATAATCTTCTAGAGATTAATAAAAAATATGTTTTGTTAGCACCCACAGGTCGTGCTGCTAAAGTAATTGCTAATTATTCGAACAAAGCTGCTTTCACCATTCATAAGAAAATCTATTTCCCTAAGAAAAATTCAGGTGGTGGTGTTTCTTTTACGTTACAACAAAACAAACATAAAAATACCATTTTCATAGTCGATGAAGCTTCTATGATTTCAGATGTAGATTCCGATTCTAAGATGTATGCCAATGGTTCTTTGCTGGACGATTTGATTTCCTATGTCTATTCAGGAACCAATTGTAAAATGATTCTTTTGGGAGATACGGCTCAGTTGCCTCCTGTTAATTTAGACATCAGTCCCGCATTAGACATTCGTACATTAAGTATGAACTATAATAAAGAAGTCGATTATATCGAACTCGACGAAGTGATGCGTCAGGAAGAGAGTTCTGGGATTTTACATAATGCGACCGAACTTCGGGAATTATTAAAAGATTCCTTCATCACCGATTTTCAGTTTAATGTTCGAAAGTTTAAAGATATCGTCCGACTCATTGACGGTTACGATATTCAGGATGCCATCAATTCGGCTTATAGTAATTATAGTATCGAAGATACCGCATTTATTGTTCGTTCGAATAAAAGAGCGAATCAATATAATGAGCAAATCAGAACTAAAATTCTGGATAAAGAAAGTGAACTTTCTACCGGAGATTTTTTGATGGTGGTTAAGAACAACTATTTTTGGTTGAAAGAATCTGATGAAGCTGGTTTTATTGCCAATGGTGATATTATAGAAATTTTGGAGATTTTTAATATCAAAGAATTGTACGGATTTAAGTTTGCCAAAGTAAAAATCCGAATGGTCGATTATCCTAATCAGATTCCTTTTGAAACCGTTTTGTTATTGGACACCATTAAAAGTGAATCGCCATCATTGACCTACGAAGAATCAAACCGATTGTATCAGGAAGTTCTAAAAGATTACGAAGGCGAAACCAAATTCAAGCAATTCCAGAAAGTTAAAGCCAACGAATATTTCAACGGACTTCAAGTGAAATTTTCTTATGCCATCACTTGTCACAAATCGCAAGGAGGGCAGTGGAACACGGTTTTTATAGAACAACCGTATTTGCCTAACGGAATTGACCGGGATTACATTCGATGGTTATACACCGCTATGACTCGTGCCAAAAACAAATTATACCTAATAGGATTTAAAGACGAAAGTTTTGTGGATTAATTTTTACCAATTGTAGCTTCACGATGTTGTAAACCCCATTCCAACATTTTATCCAGTACATCACTCAATAATTTTCCGGATTCGGTCAATTCATATTCAACAGTAATTGGAGTGGTATCATAAACAGTGCGTTTGACCATTCCGTTTATTTCTAAATCTTTCAATTCTTTGGATAACATTCGAGGAGTAATTTTTGGAATGTTACGTTGGATATCTGTAAAACGTCTTTTTTCAAATAATAAAGAACCTATAATAGGCAACTTCCATTTTCCGCTAATTACATTTAAAGTATCATTCACTGCTAATACAAACTGAATCGGGCAGGCTTTGGCTTCTCTAAAACTAATTACATTTTCAATTTCCATAATCTATTGATTTTATTGTTAGTATACTAAAGTATATCGGTATATTTAAGTATGTAACTATACTTTGTATAGCAAATGTAATTATCTTTGACTTAATATTAATGATAAAGCTTAAAAAATGAATACAAAAATTTTAGTTACAGGTGCTACAGGAAATTTCGGGAGATTAACAATCGATTTTTTATTGAATAAAGGAATTGCAGCCACTGATATTTCAGCTTTGGTTAGAGATGAAGCAAAAGCATCAGACTTAAAGCAAAAAGGAATCAACCTGAGAATAGGGGATTATGATAATTATGACTCTTTGTTGGCAGCATTTCAAGGGATAGATAAATTGTTATTGGTTTCCGGAACTGATTTAGCAAACCGTAGTAAACAACAATTGAGTGCAGTTAAAGCAGCAAAAGAAGCTGGAGTTAAACACATTTTATATACTAGTTTTGAGCGTAAAAATGAAACTGAAACTTCTCCGATTGCTTTTTTAGCCCAATCTCATATTGATACAGATAATGCTATCAAAGCAAGTGGAATCAATTATACTATTTTTAGAAATAATTTATACCTTGATGTGTTGCCAATGTTCCTTGGAGAAAAAGTACTGCAACAAGGAATCTTTTTTCCAGCCGGAGAAGGTCAGGCCGCTTATGTTTCGAGAAATGATTTAGCCGAAGCTGCAGCAAATGTTTTGATTTCAGAAGAACATGAAAATAAAGAGTATGCAACCAATAATATTGAAAATTATTCGATGCAAAATATTGCAGATACTTTAAGCGAAATAACCAATTCAAAAGTAAGCTATACAAGTCCAAGTGCTGAAGTGTATTCAGATGTTTTGACAAAAGCAGGTGTTCCTGGAGAATATGTTGGAATGTTTGTAGCTTTTGCAGAAGCCATAAAACAAGGAGAATTTAAGGCTGAATCCAGTGATTTAGAAAAACTATTAGGTAGAAAACCGGCAACTTTATCTGATTTTTTAAAAGAGGTTTATCTAAAATAATTTTTTGAAAGAAAAGATTTTTATATTTATACAGATTAGAATATATAAGATTTAAAAACCATTAAGAAGTTAAGCTTTATTAAGTGTTATTTATAAAACCTTAATATCCTTAACTCCTTAATGGTAAAAAAATAGTATCTATGAATAATTTAAACGATCTACATAAAATTTCAAGTACTTTTTCGAATACCGAAAAAATGCCAGTGCTATTTTTAGGACATGGAAGTCCGATGAATGCCATTGAGGAAAATCAGTTTGTGGCGGGTTTTAGAAATATGGCTAAAACATTACCGCAGCCCAATGCTATTTTGTGTATTTCGGCACATTGGTTTACCAAAGGAACCAAAGTCACCGCAATGGAAATGCCTCGAACTATTCACGACTTTGGTGGTTTTCCTAAAGAATTGTTTGCTGTGCAATATCCTGCCAAAGGCAATCCTGAATTGGCTTTGGAAACTTCAAAATTATTATTATCTACCGAAGTTGAACTCGATCACGAATGGGGACTAGATCACGGCGCCTGGAGTGTCATTAAACATTTGTATCCCGAAGCCAATGTTCCGGTGATTCAGTTGAGTATTGATTATTCGAAATCGCCACAATACCATTTTGAGTTGGCACAAAAATTAAGTGCTTTGCGACATAAAGGGATTCTTATTATAGGTAGCGGAAATATTGTACACAATTTAAGATTAGTTGATTTCTATAATATGGACATCGATAATTATGGTTTTGATTGGGCAATAGAAGCCAGAGAAAAAGTAAACTCCTATTTATTAGACGGCAATTTCCAAGCCTTGATTGATTATGAAAAACATGGACAAGCTTTGCAATTGGCCATTCCTACACCTGAACATTATTTGCCTTTGATTTATACTTTGGGACTAAAAGAGAAACAAGAAGAATTGAGTTTGTTTAACGATAAATTATTAGGTGGTTCTTTGAGTATGACTTCGGTGAAGATTATGTAAAATATACATTCAGAGTATTTTGAATATTTAAAAAGAATTGTTTTTTCTATCTTTGTAAGATTAAAACGCATTATTATGAGTACAATAACTATTGAAGTCGATGAAAAACACCTTTCGTTTGTTAAAGCACTTTTGGAACATCTAAAAGGAGTTAAAAATATTACTGTACAAGAAAATGAAAGTCCTTATAATCCTGATTTTGTAAAATCAGTTCAAGAAGGTAGAGAAGAATATAAGCGAGGCGAATGTACTACTATCTCTACCGAAGATTTATGGAAGTAAAATTCACTAAAAAAGCACTTGAACATTTAGAGTTTTGGAAAAAGTCTGGAAACAAAGCCATTCAAAAAAAGATTCAACTTCTAATTGAAGACATAATTAAAACTCCATTTAAGGGAATTGGTAAGCCTGAAGCATTGAAATATAATTTGCTAGGAACTTGGTCAAGAAAAATAAATGAAGAACATCGCATTATTTATGAAATTCCAGAAGAAGATATTTTATTAGTACATAGTTTAAAAGGACATTATACTGATTTAGATATTTAAACAAACCTCACTCTAATTAAGTGGGGTTTGTTTTTTGTTATCTTGAACCAATTTTTTATGATACTTTATAAAAAATCTTATATTTGAAAATGTATTTTAATTTTTTTCCTAATGTTTAAAGTGATATATAAAATAACGTATCCTAATGGTAAAATTTATATTGGAAAAGATTTAACAGATACTTTGAATTATTTTGGTAGTGCGGATAGTCGTTTAATTGAGAGAGATTTCACTAGACAGGAAAGAAAAGATTTTATAATTAGAAAAGAAATTTTATTTGAATCTGATGTTTTATCGGATAAAGAAATAAATAAAATTGAAGTTGAAATGATTTTAAAATATGATTCAAATAATCCAAGCGTAGGTTATAATAAATGGCCTAAATGTAAAAACATCTGACAATAGTTTTCTAAATTTAATAGCCAATATAATTTCTATTAAATTTGAAACTTAAAAAATATATCTTTGCGCCTTAGTGCCTTTGTGGCAAACAGTCATAACATGAAAATAATAGCAGTCATTCCCGCCCGTTACGCCTCTACACGATTTCACGCTAAGTTAATGCAGGATCTTGGAGGAAAAACAGTCATTTTAAGAACCTATGAAGCCGCAGTAAACACCAATTTGTTTGATGATGTTTTTGTGGTTACAGATTCTAATTTAATTTTTGACGAAATTGTTGCTCATGGCGGAAAAGCCATTATGAGTATCAAAGAACACGAATCGGGGAGTGATCGAATTGCTGAAGCGGTGGAAAATCTGGATGTGGATATTGTAATCAATGTTCAGGGAGACGAACCGTTTATTAATGCAGAACCTTTGAAAGAAGTAATTGAGGTTTTTAAAAATGACGTGGATAAAAAAGTAGATTTGGCTTCGTTGATGTATGAAATCAAAGACCAGGAAGAAATCAACAATCCTAATAATGTGAAAGTGGTGGTGAACCAAAATAATTTTGCATTGTATTTTTCACGTTCTGTAATTCCGTATCCAAGAGAGCAAAATGTAGGAGTTCGTTATATGAAGCACATTGGTGTTTATGCTTTTAGAAAACAAGCCTTATTGGATTTCTATCATTTGCCAATGAAATCTTTAGAAGCTTCGGAAAAATTAGAACAACTGCGTTATTTGGAATTTGGCAAACAAATCAAAATGGTCGAAACCACTCATGCCGGAATTGGTATTGATACCAAAGAAGATTTGGAAAAAGCCAGAAAGATTGTTTAGATAGTAAGTTAACTTTTTTGCCACGAATTCACGAATTGAAAATAATATTTTGAATTCGTGGCTTTGTTTTATGCAGCTTCATAATTTTGCTTGATTCAAATTCAAACCAATTTTTCAATAACAATTAATTCATTGTGGTTTTCGACTCTTGGAATTGACTTTATAGCAAAATCTTCTTTTTTAAATTCGCTTATTAATTTTTTATTTCGAATAGCTTGGTTTAAAAGCATCGTGTTAAAAAGCACAACACCTTTACTTTTTAACAGAAAACAAATTCGATCTATAAAATAAGATTCGAAAAGAAAATTGGGCATTTTGGTATCCTGAAAAATGTCAATAACTATTAAATCATATTTTTCGGTAGTTTTTAAAATAAATTCGAAAGCATCATCGATTATGATTTCAAGTTGCGGGATTTCATTCAATTTAAAAAATTGATTTGCTATCTTGATAATTTCCGAATCAATTTCAACTCCGGTTATTTTTCCTTTAAACTCAATGTCGTCAACTAAAGTTTTTACGACACTTCCTCCAGCAACGCCAAGAATCAAAATATGATTCATTTTTTTTATTTTGGCAAAGCCAATGTTTTTTAAACCTAGTTTCAAAATGCGTTGTAAACTTCCATAAGAATAATTAGTATTCAAGGAATCCATGACTAAATCACCATTGGCCCAAGTAATTTCTAAAGATTGGCTCAAAGCCGATTTTTGGCTATAAATTTTTATAGGGTAGAAATAGCTGAGTAATCGTTTAATCATGAATGGCTTTTTCTCAAAAATAGCTTTTTATATTTTTAAATTCTATTGTTTGTAGATAAAAAATCCAGTTTGGTTTACTTTGTAAAATAAAAAATAAAAAAAGTAAATTTTTTAAAACCAAGTCGTTCTATTTATCGTAGATGAAATAAACCTTTAAAATTTACTTTTATGAAAAATTTATTTATCTCCTGCGCTATTTTGGCTTTATCATTAAGTTCTTGCTCTAATGATAATGATTCCATGAAAAATCCTGAATTAACATTAGTCACTTCAAGTAATACTTCTGGTAAAGTTAGTTATGTTAATTTATTAGAACCCTCTGCAATGGTTAAATCGTTTACTATTTCTTCATTGGATGCTGAAGGAATTTCGTATGATCCCGAAACTGATAACATCATTGTTGCCTCTCGAACGAATAATAGACTAGAAGCTTATTCAGGTGTTAAAGCTGCTGCAGTTTCTGGAGCAACTTCATTAACATTAGCTTTTAATGGCTCTAATCTTGATTTTACTAATGCTAGAGAAACGGCTGTTTCTGGTGATAAGGTTATAGTTGCTCAAGATCAATTGGCTTCTAATGGTTTAGTTAATAAATTATTTGTTTACCAAAAAACATCAACTGGATTCGCGCTTTTGAAAACCTACACAACTGATTTTAAATTATGGGGAATCCACATGGAAGGCGATGATTTATTTGCTGTAGTAGATTTAACTGCTGATATTGTTGTTTTTGAGGATTTTATGAGTAATGCTTCAGGAAATATTACAGCAAGCAAACGAGTGAGTATCGAAGGACTTGTTAGAACACACGGAATTACTTATTCAGCAAAGGATAAATTAATGGTTTTGACTGATGTGGGTCTAGCAGCTTCAGATAGTGATGGTGGATTAGTTTTTATTAAAGACTTTATGAGTGTTTTTGCCTCAACTCCTAATATGGGAACTATTGCAATGAATAAGCAAATTAGAATATACGGACCTAATTCGCAATTAGGAAATCCTGTAGATGTAGCTTATGATCATGTAACTAACACAACCTATGTTGCGGAACGATTAAATGGAGGAGGAAAGGTGTTGAGTTTTGCGAAAGCAACAACATCATCCGATGCTACATCTTTGACTGTAAGAACTGAAGCAGGTGTTACTTCAATTTTTATTATAAGAAAATAAAAGTAGGTTTTATTTGTTTTTGACAACCCTAAATGTGAATAAAAAGCATTTAGGGTTATTTTTTTGTGTTAGGGTTAAATGTTTTAAAAGTCCCGTCTTTATAGAAAAATACTATTTTTTCAATATCTTCTTCAAATAGATTTTTTAGTATTTCATTTGAATGTTTAGACGAGGCTGTTGTTGTTTCTTCTGTGTTTTTCATCGAAAACAAATCATC
>NCET01000464.1 GCA_002280815.1 Flavobacteriales bacterium 32-34-25
CTTCAGTTTCAGCACTACAAGGTCCTGCTATCACAAATGGATGGTTCAATTTGAAAGCATCCAACCAATTTCTCATTTCTTTTGTGTTTTCCATCTTTTATTAATTTATTTCTTTTAATTATGTGTTGTTATTATTCTTCTATTTTACTCTATTTTTTAACGCTTATTCCGTTTAGTATTTCTCTGATTTTATTCACACTCGCCATCTCTTCATATATAGCATTGTAATCATCCTGTACTAATAAATCTCTAAACTGTGTCAGATTCGAAATATATTCTTCTAATGATTCTAAAACCTGTGCTTTATTTTGTTCAAAAATTGGCGTCCACATGGCTGGCGAACTCTTAGCTAAACGCACCGTACTTTCAAAACCAGAACCCGCCATATCAAAAATATCCTGCTCGTCTTTTTCTTTATTAATCACCGTTTTTCCTAACATAAAGGAACTGATGTGCGATAAATGCGAAACATAAGCAATGTGTTTATCATGTGATTTTGGATCCATGTAACGAATACGCATTCCTAAAGCTTTAAACACTTCCAATGCTTTTTCCTGTAATTTGAAAGCCGTTTTTTCTACTTCGCAAATGATATTTGTTTTATCTCTAAACAAATTTCTCAAAGCTGCCGAAGGCCCCGAAAATTCCGTTCCAGCAATAGGATGAGTCGCAATAAAATTTCTTCTTTTAGGATGATTAGCTACCGCTTTACAAATTGGATTCTTAGTCGAACCTACTTCTAAAACAATGGCGTTTTCTCCAACTAAATCCAATACTTGAGGCAATAAACTAATAGCAACATTTACAGGAACCGACACAATTACAAAATCTGCTTCATGCAAATCCTCCATTGTAGCCGCAACATCAATAACTCCTAACTCTAATGCTTGTTGCAAGTGTTTTTCGTTATTGTCTATCCCGTAAATAGTAGCTTCAGGATAAAGTGATTTGATGTCTAAAACCATCGAACCACCTATTAATCCTACACCTATTACAAATACTTTCATTTTGTTAAAATCTATCTATTGCTTCCTGAACTTTTTCTTCCTTCACACATAATGCAAATCGAATATATCCTTCACCATTAGAACCGAAGATAGTTCCCGGCGCGATAAAAATATATTTTTCATGCAAAATCTGATCGATGAACTTTTCTGCTGATGCTATTCCTTCAGGTAATTTTGCCCAAACAAATAATCCTACTCCTGCTGCATAAACGGTACAACCTAACTTTTCAGCCAATTGCTCCGTTAAAACGCGGCGTCTTTTATATATTTCATTCATGGAATCAAACCATGATTGATCACTTTTTAATGCTCCATATTACTTTTTACTCTTAAAACAGCATCAATAAGATCAGCGTTTCCTGAAACCATTCCTACTCGCCATCCCGCCATATTAAAAGTCTTACTCAATGAATTCAACTCTAAAGCCACATCTTTAGCTCCTTCAACCTGCAACAAACTCATCGGATTGTCATTCAAAACAAAACTGTATGGATTGTCATTCACTAACAGTATATTGTTTCTTTTAGCGAAAGCCACTAATTTTTCAAATAAGTCTAAACTTCCTCTTGCTCCTGTTGGCATGTGCGGATAACCTATCCACATTAGCTTCACTTTCGATAAATCTAATTTTTCTAAGGCTTCAAAATCAGGTTCCCAGTTATTGGCTTCTGCCAAATCATAATAAACCGCTTCTGCTCCTACTAAATTCGTCACCGAAGTATAAGTTGGATATCCTGGATTAGGAATTAAAACCTGATCTCCTTCGTTCAAAAATGCCAACGAAATGTGCATGATTCCTTCTTTCGAACCCATCAAAGGCAAAATCTCCGTATTTGGATTTAATTCTACCTGAAAATTATTCTTGTAGAAATTAGCCATACTACTTCTTAATTCCGGCAATCCCTGATAACTTTGATATCCATGCGCATTTTCATCTTGAATAGCCAATGCAACCGCATCAAGAACAGCCTGAGACGGTGCCAAATCAGGGCTTCCAATTCCCATATTGATAATTGGTTTTCCTTCTGACGCCAATTGTCTCACTTCTCTCAATTTTGATGAAAAGTAGTATTCCTCAACTGTATTTAATCTATTTGCTGTTGTAATCATTTTATTCTTTGACTTTGAACTATTCTCGAATTTAAAATCTGCTTTATTTATCTGCCTTTTAATCTAAACTGATTAAAGGTTTGGTATTTCTATATTCTCCCAAAACTTTAAAATATTCAGCCATGATGGCTAACAATGATTTTGCTTTGGCGTAATCTTCATATTTCTCAAAAGTAACATCTACGAAAAAAGAATATTTCCAAGGCGTTTCAATTTTTGGCAACGATTGAATTTTTGTCAAATTCATTTTACAATCGCTCATTACATTCAAAACTGCCGCTAAACTTCCACGTTTATGATCCAATTCGAATTTTATAGAAGCTCTGTTAATTTCGTTTTCGGGAACAAATGAGTTCTCTTTATTGATAATAACAAAACGAGTCATGTTATTTTTTATCGTTTGAATTTCGGGAGCTAAGATTTCTAATCCATACATTTCAGCAGCTACTTTACTCGCAATTGCTGCTACTCCTTTTAATTGATTTTCCTGAATTCTACGAGCCGTTTCAGCCGTATCTTTATCTTCAACTAATTTAATGTGTGGGTATTGTTTCAGGAAATCCATACATTGCAACAATGCCATTGGATGCGAATAAACTTCTTTTATATCAGCAATACTTTGTCCTTTTAACGCCATCAAATTTTGATGAATTCTCAAATAATGCTCTCCTATAATATGTAAATTATTCTTATCGATTAAGGCATAATTTGGAATAATTGGACCTGCAATAGAATTCTCTATAGCCATTACTGCCTGAGCTGATTTGCCTGACAAAAGACTATCTACTAATTCGTCAAAAGACAAACACTCATCTACAATCACATCCTGATCATAATACTCCTGAGCAACCTGATGATGAAAAGAACCTACTATACCTTGTATCGCAATTTTTGTTTCCATTTATTCAAAAAAAAATCCTGATTTTCATCAGGATTGT
>NCET01000465.1 GCA_002280815.1 Flavobacteriales bacterium 32-34-25
CAACAAGGTGTTGAGTTAGGTTCTGAGTCTTTGACAGTTTGGTTAGCTGATGGTTCTTGTTTTCCTGGACAATTGAATTTCCGTAAAGCTTACGAAAATACTTTAGAAAGTTTACAAGAAATTTATGCTGCATTGCCTGCTGACTGGAAATTATTCTTAGAATACAAATGTGCTGAGCCTAATTTCTACTCAACTACTGTAGCTGACTGGGGACAATCTTATTCTTATGTTAAAAAATTAGGAGACAAAGCAAAAACTTTAGTTGATTTGGGGCACCACCTTCCAAATGCTAATATCGAGCAAATTGTTTCTATCTTATTGATGGAAGATAAATTAGGAGGTTTCCACTTCAATGATTCTAAATACGGAGATGACGATTTAACTGCTGGTGCATTAAAACCTTACCAATTATTCTTAATCTTCAACGAATTAGTAGAAGGAATGGATGCAAGAGGAATGAACCATGCAACTGACTTAGGTTGGATGATCGATGCTTCTCACAACGTAAAAGATCCAATGGAAGATTTATTACAATCTGTTGAGGCTATTATGATTGCTTATGCTCAGGCACTTTCTGTTGACAGAAAAGCGTTAGAAATTGCTCAAAATGAAAATGATGTTGTTAAAGCTCAGGAAATTTTACAAAATGCTTTCCGTACTGATGTTCGTGCATTAGTAGCTGAAGCTCGTTTGCGTTCTGGTGCTGCGTTGAATCCAGTTGGATTATACCGTCAGTTAGCAGTACGTGATGCTTTAATTGGAGAAAGAGGATTGAAAACTGTAGCAACAGGATTGTAGTTTTAATTATAAGTTGTGAGTTATGGGTTATGAGTTATAAAGTTGACGGTTTGAAGTAAAAAAGATTTTAGCCTATAGCCATTGAACTATTCATGCATATAATATACTTCATAACCCAAAACTAAGAATTCATTACCCTTTTCTAATAACCCCTAACTCATAACGCTTAACTCATAACACATAATTAATGAATGCAGTAGCCATTTTCGACATTGGAAAAACAAATAAAAAAGCCTTTCTATTCAATGAAAGTTATCAAATTGTTTGGGAAAATTCAGTAACTCTTCCTGAAACAGTTGATGAAAACGGATTTCCATGCGAAGATATTGTAGCGCTAAAAGACTGGTTTTTGGGATGTTGGGCAGAGATGAAATCTCAAACGCAGTACAACTTAAAAGCAGTTAATTTTAGTACTTATGGTGCTAGTTTTGTGTATGTTGACGAAAAAGGAAATCCTTTAACGCCATTGTACAATTATCTTAGACCATATCCTGAAAATCTTAAAGAAGAATTTTATTCTAAATACAAAGGAGAAGAAGTTTTCGCAGTGAAAACTGCTTCTCCAGTTTTAGGAAGCTTGAATTCAGGGATGCAAATTTACCGTTTGAAATATGAAAACCCTGAGGTTTTCAATAATGTAAAACACTGTTTGCATTTGCCGCAATACATGAGTTTTCTTTTGACCAACGAAGGATTTACTGACATCACCAGTATTGGTTGTCATACTAATCTTTGGAATTTCAATAGAATGAAATACCACAAATGGATTAAAAAGGAAGGTATCACTGAAAAATTGCCTCCAATTCACGATTCTGAAGACGCTATTACCATTGACGGTGATATCGCAGTAGGAATTGGGTTGCACGACAGTTCTTCGGCTTTGATTCCTTATATTATCAATTTTGAAGATCCGTTTGTATTGTTGTCAACAGGAACCTGGGTAATTACAATGAATCCATTTAATTCTAAAAAGCTTAGCTTTGAGGAATTGCAAAACGATTGCTTGTGTTTTTTACATTATAAAGGAAAACCGGTAAAAGCTTCCCGTTTGTTTGCAGGAAATGAGCATGAAATTCA
>NCET01000466.1 GCA_002280815.1 Flavobacteriales bacterium 32-34-25
GCTTCGGGATGGATTCCAAACCATTTTGCATCTAGGATTGAAATACTATTTTTAATTGTTATACTCATGGATTTAAAATAGACTTAAAACTATAGTCCATCAAAAGTAAGACTTCTTTTTAAATTAAAACCATACAGTTTGCGTTAAAAAAAGGGACTCAGAATAAATCTAACAGCAATAAACAATGTCTTTTTAGAAGAATCGTTATATTTGTGAAACTAAGCTATTTTACAATGCCAAAAAGAATATTTCCCTTTTTTTCTTATGTTTTTCATCCGGTATTCATCCCGATATACGCCACTCTTTTTTACCTTTTCCTAAACCATTCGTATACTTTAAACAAAGAAAAATACTTGGTTTTATTGCAGGTAAGCATCATTACATTCTTAATTCCGGTACTCTTTTTTTTTCTGCTTAGACTAACTGGAAAAATTACTTCGGTGATGGTTCCTGAATTATCCGAAAGGAAATTCCCCTTAGTTATCCAATGTTTTCTATTGATTCTTTTGGTTCGAAAAAGCATTACTATTGAACGTTATCCTGAACTTCACTTTTTCCTTTTAGGCGCTTTATTTAGTACACTAATTGCTCTAATTCTTTTGTTTGCTAACAAAAAAGCAAGTTTACACATGATGGGAATAAGTGCCTTAACTCTATTTGTTTTTGGATTGAGCCTACACCATCATACCAGAAACACGCTATTGATAACTTTCTTAGTTTTAATGAATGGTTTTGTAGCTTCTTCAAGATTAATAATGAAAGCCCACACTCCCAAAGAATTGATTATGGGAGTACTTTTAGGTAGTATTCCGCAAATTCTTTTTCTGTATTTATGGTTATAAAATATAGAAAATCACACCTATGTTTAAAGAATTCATTTTTACTTTCTCTCCATCTATTTGAGCCGATTTAAAAATAGGATTCAAACCATAATAGGCATACACATTTAAGGTATTGTAACCCGCTGACAAATACAATCCGTAGAGGAATTTATTGAAATCTTTGTTGTTTGTAATCACTGTTCTTCCTTGATTATCCTCAAAAACTGATTTGCTATAAGCCAAATAACTAAACTTCATTCCGCCGTAAATTCTCCAAAATTTATAACTCTCAAAGGTTGAAGTTCTCCATCTGAATTCAAGAGGTACATCAATCAACAATTGGGTAAATTTGTTTTTATCAAAAGTTTGCGTATCTAAAACAGTATAGACCGCATCTTGAGCTGTTCCTGTAATTCCTAGATTTTCATTGTAATTATTGTAACTCACACCCAAACCAGTAGCAAAAGCTTTGGTTCTGTTTTTATTAATAGGCATGTCTCTCAAAAAACCTACCGAAGTTCCAATTGAAATTTTTTGTTGCGATAAACCCACTGGTTTTTGCTGCAAAGTATTATAAGTAAACCCTAAATAAAACTGATCTTCTCTGTATAAAGAATCCTCTTTTATTTCTTGTAGTTCGGGTTTGCTTTGTATTTCTTCTTGTGCAAAAACACCAAAAAAAGACAATAGTAGCAAAACACTAAAAAATAATTTTTCTCTAATTTGGTTTTGAAGTAGACTCATTGGTTTGTTGTTTTTTTAAATACATTACAAATATAATTGTTTCATAACAGTAACGATTTATTAAACAAAAAACGAGCAAAAAAATTGCTCCTTACCTCAGTCTTTTAAAAAAACTACAATCATCTCCTTTATAACTCATATTTGAAATTTTTCTTTGGTTTACAAATCTACACTACAGGGAGAAACGATTTAACCGCAATCTTGTCATCCTTGTAAATGTTACTTATTTCGGTAACGGATTTATCATTTCAATTGGTTTTTTTCCATCAATACCTTGATGTGGTCTTTCATGATTATAGTAATATAAAT
>NCET01000467.1 GCA_002280815.1 Flavobacteriales bacterium 32-34-25
AAAGAAAGAAAACTTTGATCGCGAAAAACAACAACGTGAAATCAAGTTCAATGAGGAACTGGCGGCACTGGGTAATAATAAAAGAGCCAAAAGAAAACTAACCGAAAAATATGAGCAGGATGAGTTAGTCTATCAAGAAAATTTTCTAAGAGAACTTATTGCTGACTTTAATAAAATAATAGGCGAAGGTGTTTTTAATGAAATCGATTTATCATTGCTTACACCTGAGCAAGTACAAGCTTTTACCGATGAAGCGGCTAAGGTTGGTTTAACATTATCCGAACTTATTGCTAAGAAAAACGAATTGTCAGGTAAGCAAAAAACAGATAATGCTGAAGCTTTAGGAGTATCTGGAGGTCAAGCGGATATTTTTGGATTTACTCCTGATAACTGGTTGCAGCTATATGATAATTTAGCAGCGGGTAAGGCTGGTATTGACGAAATGGTTTTTGCTGTTAATGCTTTAACCAATGCCTATGGAATGTACAGCAAGTTTCTTGAAATTAATGAAAAGAAACAACTGGCCACATTTGAAAGAAATACCAATACTAAAAAATCCCGCTATAAACAACAGCTAGATACTGGTAGAATCACTCAGGAACAATACAACAGGTATGTAGAAAAAGCTGATGATGATTTAGCTAAGAAAAAAGCCCAAATAGAAAACAAACAAGCCAAACGTCAAAAAGCAATTACCATTTCTCAAATTGCTATGAATACGGCAATGGCAATTATGGGTATCTGGGCTCAGTTTCCAAAATTTGATTTTGGTGCAACCGCAGCTGTAATGTCTGGAGTTGTGGGTGCTTTAGGTTTAGCTCAAATAGCAATGGTAGCTAAACAGCCATTACCATCTGCATCCGGTTACGAAGAAGGACTTTATCCAGAATATGTAAAACGCGAACAAGACGGTAAAGTTTTTAAATCGAAACCCGCAGGGAAAACCCGCAGCGGTTTAGTTACTAATACCAGTCATTTTATGGTAGCTGAGAATGGTCCTGAAATGGTAATTGATAACAAAGCTTGGACTAGAATGAATCCTGCGGTTAAGGATGCTTTAATACGTGACCTTCAAGGAATAAAAGGTTGGGAAAACGGCTATTATAACGAGAAACTAAAACGTTATGAAGTTCCTGCCGGTTCCGGCAGTACTCCTACTCCAACCCCTACAAATGATTCTGAATTACTGCTTATGGTTCTGGGAGTGCTTCAGGAAAATACCGAAATTATGAGAGACATCAGGGAAAATGGACTGGAAGCCTTTGTAACCAATAAAGACTATAAATCAATGAGAAACATTCGCGAAGGACTTAAAAAAGAAGATGCTTTAAGGAAAAACAATAAAATGACATAATTATGAATTTTACCACGCCATACAACACGACTGATTATTTTTTTACCAAAGAAGAAGATGAAATTATTTTCAATACCCCGCTTGAAAATACTTATTTTGAAATGGAGGTTACTATTACTTCTTTTGATTTTTATACGCAAGTTCCCCGAACTAAAACTTTATTTTATAAAATTCCGCTTTTTCAAAACAAAGCAACTTTTGATTTGGGCGAAATTATTGATCGCGCTATGCCTCGTATCAAAACAATCGAAATGAAACGTTTGCTACAGTACCGTGCTACCGAGGTTAACATTGTTGTTTTTGAAAAAGATATCGAAACGGAAACGGAAATATCTGTAAACGAAATAGGCCCTGTAAAATTCATTTCGGGATTCAAACCTGAATTTGTAGAAAGCAATTGTGCTTTTCTCGATGTGTATCAGCTTAACCGTAGCACTCGTGCTAATAGTTTTGTGTTTTTCAATGCCTTACTTACTCAGGACACACATACTTTTAAAGTGAATAAAAATGGTGAT
>NCET01000468.1 GCA_002280815.1 Flavobacteriales bacterium 32-34-25
TGGTTTATGGTTTACAAAATTAGTTACTAAGGCAGTTGGAAGATCATTAGAAAAATCAAAGATTGATCAATCCCTTATTCCGTTTTTAAGAAGTTTAACTAACATCACCTTAAAGGTTTTAGTCGGCATCACCGTCATGGGAATGATTGGTATCCAAATGACTTCGTTTGTCGCGATTCTTGGAGCCGCTGGTTTGGCAGTAGGTATGGCATTATCAGGCACACTTCAAAATTTTGCAGGAGGTGTAATTATTTTAATCCTGAAACCTTTTAAAATAGGCGATACCATTGAAGCACAGGGTTTTGTAGGAACCGTAAAAGAGATTACTATTTTTTCAACCTTACTCAACACTGCCGATAAAAAATTAGTAATCATTCCTAACGGACCACTCTCAACAGGAGCATTAACCAATTATTCTTTCGAAACAACACGAAGAGTGGACTGGACATTCGGAATTTCCTATGGTGATGATGTCGAAAATTTCAAAAAAGCCCTTAATGATTTTATTGCCGAGGATTCCAGAATTTTAAAAAATCCTGAGCCTTTTATAGGACTTTTGACACTTGCTAGTAACTCAGTTAATTTTACAGTAAGAGTATGGGTAAATAGTCCGGATTATTGGGATGTATTCTTTAGCATGAATGAAAAAGTATATACTAAATTCCCCAATTACGACCTTCATATTCCTTTTCCTCAACCGGATACTCAAGTTAATAAGAAATAAAAAGAACCTATTTTTATCAAAACATCAAAACTCCCCTCTTTTGAAGATGGGGAGTTTTTTGTTTTAAAACCATTATTATCTTATTAATTTAAGAAAAAAAATAGCTCGATTAGCTGTAGCTTTTAACTAACTATTACTATTTCCTACAAACATTTCGCTCCGCTGGAGCTGTAAACCCGCCAAATGTTTTTCACTAAAAACATTACGCCACTCTGTGGCTCAGTTGAGCATAAACTAAACCAGATTAAGCTCCGTTAGGAGCGAAATGTTTTTAGAAGTTATAGTTCATTAGAATCAAAGCTCCGTAGGAGCGGGATATTTTTGCACAGCCTATTAAAAATAGTTTTTTCTTACAAACTAAACTTAAATTTTATATATTTGGAATTGAATACTTTAAAACCAATTCCAAATGACCAAAAACTTAATCTTCCTTTTTTTATTAGTTAGTATTATTTGCAATGCACAAAACACAACAATCACTACAACCGAAAACGACTCCATCTCGATTTGTCCTTTTCCAACAAACTGTGGTTATTACAAAGGAGAATACACCATTCAAAACGGAAAAAATGAAGCCAATGGAAAAGGTAAAGCAAATTTACGTGGTGGTATTGCCGAGGGCAACTGGAAAAATAATAGACTGGATGGTTATGGAACTTATGAAGTTAAAAATGGATATAAATATATTGGTAATTTTAAAGATGGCCAGTTTTTCGGGCAAGGCTCAATAATTTATAATATTGGCAACAAATATGTTGGCGAATGGAAAGACAGCAAATTCTACGGACAAGGTGTTTTTTACACATCAAATGGCACTAAATATGCTGGCAAATGGAGTTCTGGTATAGGTAATGACTTAGGATTTGTTATTTTCATAAAAAACTCAATGTATACCGGCACCAAATATAACGGTAAAGGAACTAGAATAAACCAAAATGGAGATGTTTATACAGGCGATTTTAAAGATGGAAAATCAAATGGTCAAGGAACTAGAAAATACCCAAATGGAGCTGTTTATACAGGTGAATTTAAAGATGGGAAACCAAATGGTCAAGGAATAGAAACTTATAGAAATGGCTTGAAATATACTGGTCAATGGAAAGATGGTAAATTTGACGGCAAAGGAACACTTATAAACATTA
>NCET01000469.1 GCA_002280815.1 Flavobacteriales bacterium 32-34-25
GGATGTGGTTGACGCAGTGGCTCAAGGTGATGCTTTGGAAACACTAGAAATTGTTAGAGTTGGTGAAGAAGCTCAAAAATGGAATGCAGTTGAAGCTTTCCGTTCATTTGAAGGAAACCGTAAAAAACGTTTGGAAGCTGAAAAAAACGCTGCTGAAGAAGCAATGGAAAAATTAGCTGCTGGATTTGAAAAAACAGAAAGTGGTTTGCGTTACCAATTCATCCAAAGAGGTGAAGGTAAAAAAGCAGAAAACGGAAAAACTGTTTCTGTACATTACACAGGACAATTGCCAGACGGAAAAGTTTTTGATAGCTCTTACCCACGTAAAAAACCAATTGAATTTCCATTAGGAAGAGGAAATGTTATTGAAGGATGGGACGAAGGTATTGCTTTGTTGCAAGTAGGAGATAAAGCTCGTTTTGTAATTCCATCTCATTTAGGATACGGATCTCGTGGTGCTGGAGGAGTTATTCCACCAAACGCTACTTTGATTTTTGACGTTGAATTAATGGACGTGAAATAATAATCAGCGATCTTTTTTTAATGATCTTTTGATAATCAATTAAAATCCCGACTCGTTTTTTAAAATGAGATTGGGATTTTTTTATGTCTTAACATGAGGTGTTTGTAAACCGTAAAATTAGGTGTTTTTAGAATTAGTTACTGCAATTATTTTTAGGGTTTTAATTCCGGATGGTAATTGCCATTCTACTTCGTCATTTTCTTTAAAACCAATTACCGCCACGCACAACGGTGCTAAAATTGATACTTTTCCTTCTTTAATATTCGATTGCGAAGGCATAACAATTTGAATACTCATTTGTTTTTGAGTCTTTACATCTTCAACAACTACATGAGAATTTATTCGGATGATTGTTTCATCTAACATGTCTTCTTTATTGATAATAGCACGATCTAATTCTTGTGTAAGCAATGCAATTTCCCGAATGTTACTACTGTCTTTGGCTTTTTTAGTCAATTCACGCAGTACGTTATAATCTGTAATTGTTAAAATAGGAGTGGGTTTCATAATATTAAAATTTAAAAGTTATTTATAAAATAAAAGCTCTTATCTCAGTTGCTAAAATTGTTTTAGCTAGTGATAAAATATAAAAGGAATAATAATTGATTGGAAATCCCAATCAAACAAAAAATGTAATTAAAGAAATGAATCCTCCGCCTCGAAGAAAAATGGAATGGAGCGGAGGTCTAATTGATAAAGGCTTTGTTATGAGGAAAAAGCGCAACAACGTTTTGCTCTCCTGAAGAAGAAAACAAAAAAGAAAGTGTTGATGCAAGTTGAATAGTATTCATAAATAATGATTTTCCTGAAAACAAAGTTAGTTAAAGATTTATACTTTACGCTGTTATTTCCATTTAATATTGCAGCCAATACTTGGTTTTTGCTCTGGATTAATAGTTCTATTGTACAATATCCCATCAATTGCACCACGTAAATCGCTTCCGCTTAAAGGAATTCCATTTCCTGGACGGCTATCATCCAGTTGTCCGCGATAGACTAATTTATCCTGGTTGTCAAATAAATAAAAGTCAGGGGTGCAGGCAGCATCATAGGCTTTAGCAACTTCTTGAGTTATATCGAATAAATAAGGAAATTCAAAGTTGTTTTCGAATGCAAATTCGGTCATCAATTCTGGAGAATCCTGTGGGTAATTCACTACGTCATTACTCGAAATAGCAATAATCCCAATTCCCTGAACCCTATAATCATTGGCAATTCGAATAATTTCGTCGATAACATGATGTACAAAAGGACAATGATTGCATATAAAAAAGACTAGCGTTCCTTTTTCGCCTTTTAAATCAGCAAAGGAAAACCATTTGGTATTAGATGTAGTGTCTTTTAAATAAAATTCAGGAGCTACAGTTCCTAATTCGAGCATATTGGAAGGAGTTCGTGCCATTGTTTTGTGATTTATTTCCAGAGTTTAAAGTTACTAAAATAGAAAGCTAATTCAGTAGTAAAAATAAATCTCCTGATTTCAAGGCTGAAAATGGTTTGCGAATAGGTTGATTTTAACCGAAAATTACACGAATTATCTCATTAGTTAGTGTGAATTCGTGTAATTTGTGGTTCATTAAGATTGAATTTATTTTTCTATGGGTAAATCATGATCTTGTCCCCATTCGGTCCAGGAACCATCATAAACTGCTTTTGGTGTATTCGAAGCAACTAATTCGTATGCAATTAAATCAATGCAAGCTGTAATTCCTGAGCCGCAGGAAAAGTATAAGGCTTCGTTTTGCAATGGTAATATCTTCTTTAATTCTTCTTGAGGTAAATATTTTCCATCTTTTAATACTTTCGAAAATGGAAGATTTACAGCTCC
>NCET01000096.1:0-7083 GCA_002280815.1 Flavobacteriales bacterium 32-34-25
AGTTTCAAAACAGCCACCAGTATCAATACTTACATCGACAATTACAGCTCCTTTTTTCATGTGTTCCACCATTGTTTCGGTAACTACAATTGGACAGCGCTCTAAACCACGCATGGCACCAATGGCAACATCACAACGTCTTAGGGCTTTCATTAAAGCTTTAGGTTGAATGGTCGAAGTAAAAATGCGTTGGCTTAAACTATTTTGCAGTCGTCTTAATTTAGTAATCGAATTATCGAAAACTTTGACATTGGCACCTAATCCGATAGCGGTTTTTGCAGCAAATTCTCCAGCTGTTCCAGCGCCTAAAATAACCACTTCAGTAGGAGGAACGCCAGTAATGTTTCCAAACAAAAGTCCTTTTCCGTGGGAATTAGCAATCATTAATTCGGCAGCAATTAATATCGAAGCCGTACCAGCAATTTCGCTCAAAGATTTTACAACAGGATATGTATCGTCAACATCTTTAAGATATTCAAACGCCAGTGCGGTAATTTTTTTCTTAGTTAAGGCTTCGAAATATTCTTTTTTCTTGGTTTTTAATTGAATTGCCGAAATTAAAATCGTTTGATTGTTCATCATCTTGATTTCGGCTACAGTAGGAGGTTCTACTTTTAGAATCATTGGGCAACCAAAAACTTTTTGAGTGTCTTGAGTTACTTCGGCACCAGCTTCAGAGTATTCTTTATCTGAATAACTGGCACTTTCTCCCGCTCCTGATTCTATCATTACACGATGACCATGGCATACTAACGAACTCACAGCATCTGGTGTTAAGCAAATGCGGCGTTCTTGATAGCTAGTCTCTTTAGGAATACCAATAAATAGTTCGCCTTTTTTTCTAGCTATTTCCAGCTTCTCTTCTTGAGGTAATAACTGTTGTTTGGTAAATGGAGTTATAGATATTGACATCGTTTTTGGTACAATTAAAAAGTAAAATTACGTAAAAAGATTAAAAAAATAAGCTTTCTGTTTTGATAAAAAATCAAATGTGTTTAATTATTAACATTAAGTTGTATTTTTTAAGTTTTTATAGAAATAATTTGGAAGTGTTTTCGGAATTTGGCTTCTTAATTAAATATTTAAAATACTGATAATCAATAATTAATTAAAATATTTTTTGATATTAATTTAATTTCAAAAGACGTTTTCCATCTTCTAAAACTTCAATTGAAATAGTCGAATGTGCTTCGGGAATAAGACTCGCAATGTTTTCGGCCCATTCGATAAAACACCAATTTCCAGAATACAAATAATCATCCACTCCCATATCCAGAGCTTCAGTTTCTTTTTTTAATCGGTAAAAATCAAAATGGTAAACGGTTTGATTGTCTGTAGTTTCGTATTCGTTAACTAAAGAAAAAGTGGGACTGCTAGTTGCTTCGGTCACGCCCAAAGTTTTACATAATTGCTTAATAAATGTAGTTTTTCCAGCACCCATTTCGCCATTAAAAAGAATGACTTTATTGGGTTTAGCCGCTACAATCAACTCGGCAACATTGTTGATTTCGTTTAATGAAAAGGTGATTTCCATATTCTTAGTTTATTAGTCCTTAGTCCTTAGTCCTTAGTCCCTAGTTTTTAGCGTAGATGCTAAGGACTAAGGACTAAGAACTAAATCACTATTTCGGATTAAATATCAAACAAGGTATAATCATCTCTTCGAGAGAAATTCCTCCATGTTGATAGGTGTTTTTATAATAACTCACATAATGATTGTAGTTGTTGACATAGGCCAAGAACAAATCATTTTTTGCAAAAATATAAGAACTACTCATATTAATAGCAGGTAAACCAATTTTTTTCGGGTCTTTTACTGCATAAACATCTTTGCTTTCATACGTAAGACTGCGTCCCGTTTTGTAACGTAAATTCAGGCTGGTATTTTTATCGCCTACAACTTTTGATGGATTTTTTACGTTGATTGTTCCGTGATCGGTAGTTAAAATCAATTTGAAGCCTAGTTTTTGCGCTTGCTGGATAATCTCTAATAATGGAGAATTCTTAAACCAACTCAAGGTCAACGAACGATAGGCTTTATCATCAGCGGCGAGTTCTTTTACCACATCCATTTCGGTTTTAGCATGCGAAAGCATATCAACAAAATTGTAGACGATGGTAACCAAATCATTTTCTTTCAACGCTCTAAAACTTTCTACCAGTTTTTTTCCTGAAGCCAAATTGGTAATCTTGAAATAATCTTCTTTAATATTCAGTCCCAAACGTTTTAATTGAGCAGAAAGAAACTCCGCTTCAAAAAGGTTTTTTCCGCCTTCATCTGGATCGTTTTTCCAATATTCTGGATGCTTTTTTTCCATTTCTACAGGCAATAAACCTGAGAAAATAGCATTTCTTGCATATTGAGTTGCAGTAGGCAAAATAGAGTAGTAGGGCACTTCTTTTTCTAATTTATAATAATCGGCTACTACGCTTTCAAAGGCTTTCCATTGGTCGTAACGCAAATTGTCAATTACAACAAATAGCACTGGTTTTTCTTTTTTCTTCAATTCAGGAACTACTAATTCTTTGAATAAAGTGTGCGACTGAATGGGTTTATCGGCTTTTGGTTCAAACCAATCTTCGTAATTACGCTCAATGAATTTCCCAAATTGCGAATTGGCTTCTACTTTTTGCGATTCCAAGATTTCAATCATACTTTGATCGTTGATATCTTCAAGCTGTAATTCCCAAAACAAAAGTTTTTTATACAATTCGATCCAGTCTTCGTAGCTGTTTACCATACCCATTTCCATCGAAATTTTTCGAAATTCCTTTTGGTAATCTAAAGTTGTTTTTTGAGAAATCAGTTTCGAATTATCCAAATTCTTCTTTAAACTCAGCAAAATTTGGTTTGGATTCACGGGTTTAATCAGGTAATCGGCAATTTTAGCGCCAATGGCTTCTTCCATGATGTATTCTTCCTCGCTTTTGGTAATCATAATCATCGGAATCGCACTTTTTTTCTCTTTCATCTCCGAAAGGGTTTCCAAGCCACTCATTCCAGGCATATTTTCGTCCAGAAAAACAATATCAAAGTTCTTGTTTTCAAATATTTCAATGGCGTCAAGACCATTATTGCAGGTCGTAACTTCATAATTTTTTTTCTCTAAAAAAAGAATGTGTGGTTTTAGATAATCAATCTCATCGTCAACCCAAAGTATTTTTATCTTGTCCATATTTGTATAAATAGTAATCGAATGAATAGTTTATTTGAACGTGAAAAACGCAAGTTCATTGTGCAAATTACAGTTTTTATACGCTTCAAGTTCCTAATATTATGATAAAATTTCTTTCTTTGGTTTTGGAAAAGTTCTTAGTAGTTAGTCCTTAGTCGTGAAGCTTTAATTATTCAGAAAGTTATTTGTTCTATTTATAACTAATTGTTTTTTGTTGATAAGTCTTATTTCTTGTTGTGAAGAATTATCTTATATTTGAAATAATGTTTATCCATATGATGATAGATTTCAAATTGAATTAGTGTTGTATCAATACAAAAAAATAAAATGAATGAATTAGAACAATTTTATGATAAATTAAATAAAAGTGATTACGATAGTCGTTCATGTCACACAATAAATTCTGAATTACATAAAGTTTCAACAAAATTAAATGAAGCAGGAGACATTAAAACATTTGAAATTTCAGAATTAGAAAGGTTAGCTTTTTCCATAACAAAATCTTTTGAAAAAGTTGAAGATTTTTCAAACGGTTCAGTTAATGGTTTGTGTTGGAAAGTATCAGGAAATCAAACTTTGGAGAATGGTTCTATTGAACCATTTTATTGGCCTGATGTAAGAAATTTAAAAGATGATGATTTTGAATATTTCGAAAATAGATATAAATCTTGTAATAATTTGTACGCAAAAACTGAATTTGGTTTGTTAGTCTATTTTGGAAATCGAACAAATTATTCAAAACATATTGATTTTAAAAAATCTCTTTTTAAAGAACTTTTCGAATTGAGCCAATATTATTTAAACAAAGCTAAAGATCCAGACGATAAAAATCATTATATAATAGATTATTTTACGACTTTTAAACAAGCATCCTTAATTGCTCATAAGTCTAAAATAACAGATGAATTAGACCAAATAATAGATTCTGTTTCTATTACACATAAGGAGTGGAATATAACAATGAATGGTACCCTTCGTGCGTTAATTGATTTATCAGGGTTGACTTCTGAATATTTTAAAGTTTTCAAGAATAAAGTTGATTATGATAAAATTATACTTAAAAATAAAGAAGGAGCAAAAGAAATAGAAAAAAATCATATTTGGGGAGCAATCTATATAACTAATATCAATTTAGAAATTGCTAAAAAGACTAATAAAGAAACTAATAGCCATTTAGAGTACAAAGCAGAACTTTACTTGAAACTTTCCGATAATGCTGAGAAAGGAGGAAATATGGCTGCTGTTACATTTACTGAAGATGCTTTAAGAATTTATCAGCAGATAAATAATAAAGAAAAAATATCCAAAATTGAAAAAAAATATTCTGAACAGAGAGGAAAATTTAGACTAGCTACAATTCGACAAGATTTTTCACAAGAAGATATTGATAAAATGATTCAAAATATTAAAGATGTAGTCAAAGCTGGAAACGAAAATGATATTATTCATTATTTAATAATAACACCTTGGTATAATAAAATTGAGAGTATTCAGAAAATTGCAGATGATACTAAAATAAAAAATCCTTTTTTATCAATGTTTAGTCGAACAATTATAGATAAATATGGTAATACTATTGATACTTTTCAAACAGAAGAAGAAAAAGTTATTTTTAATTTTTGGCAATCTTATGGTTTAAATTTTAAAATTGGAACTCAAACGATGTGTCAATTTTTTATAGAAGCATACAAAACAAATAAAATAAATTATAATTCAATTTTATTTTATTTAGAACAAACTTGGTTCAATCAACCTATAATCAGAAATTATAATGGAGAAACATATGGTATCCTTCCTATAGATTTGATAAAACCAGGAATTAAAAGGATGTTTATAGAGTTAGATTCTTTCTTCGCAGACAAAAATCATGAATTAGACTGTGTAATTATTACTGATAGTTTAGTTTTAAAGATTGAAACACTGATTAGAAATTTTTGTGAAAAAATAGGGATAGCAACTTTTAAAACGAGGCAGAAAGGAAATGATAAGTTGATAATGGAAAAATTATTAGATGATTTGCTTCTAGATATAAAAAATTCGGATGTTAATCATACTGGTTTTGATGAAGAAGATAGAATTTACATCAAATATGTATTATGTGAAAAAACTGGATTAAATTTAAGAAACCAAGTAGCTCACGGATTAATGGATATAAATGAATATACTTTTGAAAATTTAGTTGTAATCTTGTCTATAATTCTTAAAATAAGTAAATATTCGTTTTCTAAACAGAAGTTTGGTTAGAAAAATCAATAATTTAAAAAACTAAGATATAATCCTATTTTAAAAATGAAACCAAGAATCACCGCACTTTCAGAGAAAAAACTAATCGGTTGTAAGCAACACATGAATTATGCGACTTAAAATTAGTTTAAAAAATAAACAGTGGTAGAAGTGAGTGATTTTGATTCAAAAATTGTGTAAGAAGTTTTAGAAAATATAATTCATTTAGAAACTGAATTGCATCAAAAGAAAGTAAAATGAATAAAAAAAAGGAAAATAAAGATACAAAATCGTTAACTCGTTCTTCTACGGCTGAGTACTTAACCTTTATAGCAGCTACGGGAGAAGGAGGCGTTGAAGCCATTTATGCAGATGAAAACATTTGGTTGACACAAAAAATGATGGGAACGCTCTATAATGTTGAAACGCATACTGTTAATTATCATTTAAAAAAAATATTTTTAGATAGCGAGTTGGAGGAAAATTCAGTTGTTCGAAATTTTCGAATAACTGCTTCAGATGGTAAAAATTATAATACGCAGCACTACAATCTTTCTACTATCATTGCAGTAGGTTACAAAGTAAATTCTGAGAGAGCGGTACAATTCAGAAAATGGGCGACACAAATCGTACAAGAGTTTACCATCAAGGGGTTTGCAATGGATGATGAGCGATTGAAAAATGACGGTACTATTTTAGGTAAAAAATATTTTGAAGAGCAACTTCAACGGATTAGAGAAATTCGTCTAAGCGAACGTAAATTTTATCAAAAAATAACAGATATTTATAGTACTGCAATCGATTATGATGTTACAGCTAATGCAACGCAACGATTTTTTGCTACTGTTCAAAACAAACTCCATTGGGCAATACATGGACAAACAGCAGCAGAAGTTGTTGTGAATAGAGCCAATCACCAAAAAGAAAATATGGGTTTAACCACTTGGAAAGATGCTCCTGATGGAAAAATCCAAAAATTTGATGTCAGTGTAGCTAAAAATTATTTGACTGAAAACGAAATACAACAATTACAACGTTTGGTTTCTGCTTATTTAGATATAGCTGAAGATATGGCTATCCGACAAATCCCGATGACTATGGAAGATTGGGAAATTCGCCTGAATAAATTTATAGAAGCTACCGATAGAGAAATTTTACAAAACGCAGGAAAAGTAACTGCTGAAATAGCCAAAGCATATGCAGAAAGTGAGTTTGAAAAATACAGAATTATTCAGGATAGATTATTTGAAAGTGATTTTGATAAAATCGTCAAAAATCAACTTCCTCCTAAAAAAGAATAAATACGCCTTAAGACTTTTAATATGAAACCCAAAATCACAGCACTTTCAGAGAAAAAACTAATCGGTTGTAAGCAAAACATGAATTACGCGGCTTACAATCCGGTGCTGTTATGGCAAAGTTTTATGCCCATAAAAAAAGAAATTACAAATACAGTAAGTGCTGATTTGTTTTCGGTGCAGCAATTTCCAGAAGGTTTTTGGACTAAATTTAATCCAGAAATTGTGTTTGAAAAATGGGCGGCAATTGAAGTCACTGATTTTGACAGTATTCCTGCAAATATGAATTCCTTAGTGATTCCGGGTGGTTGGTATGCTGTTTTTGATTATAAAGGGGATGGGAGTGATGCTCCGGTCTTTTTTGAATCCATCTTTGGTACTTGGTT
>NCET01000096.1:7113-16475 GCA_002280815.1 Flavobacteriales bacterium 32-34-25
TTCCTTAGTGATTCCGGGTGGTTGGTATGCTGTTTTTGATTATAAAGGGGATGGGAGTGATGCTCCGGTCTTTTTTGAATCCATCTTTGGTACTTGGTTTCCCAATTCGGCTTATGTAGTGGATGACAGACCGCATTTTGAAATTTTAGGCAGTAAATACAAGAAAGGCGATCCTAATTCGGAAGAAGAAATTTGGATTCCTATTCGGTTGAAATAATTACTTGAATTTTTATGGAACACAGATAAAACCGATTTTTTATTTTATTTTTTTGAAAAATCAGGTTTATTTGTTTTTAAATTAATCTGTTTTTAGATTGAAATGCTGAATTTAGCATCAAATAATCTTTATAATGAATGAAAAACAACGCCTAAAAGAACTTGCTCAACTTTTTCTAAAATTAGGATTCATTGGTTTTGGTGGGCCTGCAGCGCATATTGCAATGATGCAAAATGAAGTAGTGGTGAAACGAAAATGGCTCGACGAACAGCATTTTCTAGATTTATTAGGTGCTACCAACTTAATTCCAGGGCCTAACAGCACCGAAATGGCTATTCATATTGGTCACGAAAGAGCAGGAGTGAAGGGCTTAATAGTTTCGGGGCTTTGTTTTATTTTGCCTGCTGTTTTCCTTACGGCTGGTTTTGCCTGGTTGTACAAAGAATACGGTCAATTACCCGAAATTCAACCGTTTTTATACGGAATCAAACCGGCTATTATTGCCATTATTTTAGGTGCCATTTTTCCATTGGCAAAAAAATCATTAAAAACCATTCCGTTAGTAGTTATTGGAACAATTGTTTTGGTGCTTTCGCTTATGCATTTCAACGAAATTGTCTTGCTTTTTGGAGCAGGATTTCTGTCGTTATTTTGGTTTTCGATACAAAATAAAAATTCGGTGAAAAAGAATTGGATTCCGCTTGCTTTTTTACCTGTTTCTAAAACTACTTTGGTGGCCGTTAGCAATTGGAATTTATTCTTGATATTTTTAAAAATCGGTTCCATTCTCTACGGAAGCGGTTATGTTTTATTTGCTTTTTTGGATGCCGAATTAGTTTGTAGGTTATCAAATTAATGGACTTTCTGGTGCTTTGGTTTCCACCATAGCTATATTTTTACCTTCTTTTGTATTTGTTGCCTTGCTTAATCCATTGGTAAAAAAGATGCGAAATTCTAAACCTTTTTCAGTTTTTCTGGATGCTGTAAATGTGTCTTCGGTGGCTATAATTATTTCGATTTGTATCCAAATGGCAACCGACACCATAACCGATTGGCGCACTATTTTGATTGCGCTTGTGAGTATCGTTATTGCTTTTAATTACAGGAAAATCAACAGCGCTTTCATTGTTATTGGAGGTGCGTTTTTAGGGTATTTATTGAGTTTTTTATAAGCTTTTGGAAAACTATTAAAAACAAAAAAGCCATCTCGTTTTTTGGAACAAGATGGCTTTATGAATATATAACCTAATTTAATTCTGGGTAAAAGAATTAAGCTTATTGCCATCCGCCACCTAAGGCTCTGTACAATTGAATGATAGCATTATTTTGTTGGTATTTATTCGAAATCAAATCCAATTCGGCATTTAATGCAGCATCTTTAGCCGTTAAAACTTCAAGATAATTAGCCAAACCGTAAGTCAACAATTCATCAGAGAAATCAGAAGCCGATTTTAAAGCATTAACCTGTTTTTCTCTAATTGTTAATTTGTAGGTTTCGTTATTGTATTGTGCCAATGCATCCGAAACTTCTTTTCCAGCATTCAACAACGATTGTTCAAATTGCAAATAGGCTTTTTCCTGGTTTGATTTTGCAATTTCAAACTTAGTTTTTATCTGTCTTTGATTAAAAACTGGTTGCGCTATTCCCGTGACTACATTTGTGAAAAATGAATTCAAATTCAACCATTGCTTGAGATCTATACTTTGTAAACCTCCGGTAGCTGTAATTTTTAATGTTGGGTAAAAACTACTTTTTGCTGCATTTGTCATTTCAAAATTTGTAATCAAATTGTATTCGGCAGCAATTACATCTGGTCTGTTTCGCAATAAATTTGCAGGAACTCCAGTTGCAATATTTGGTTGCAACGTATGAAGATTAAAGGTACTTCTCTCAATTTTTTGAGGTGCTTGTCCTAAAAGAATACTCATTTTGTTTTCTAAAAGAACACTGTTAATTTTCAAATCGGCTAAGATTACTTCGGTAGCATATTTTTGCGCTTCGGTTTGTTTTACACCAACTTCCGTTACGTTTCCTGCTTTTTTAAGCGAAACAATGGTCTCGATACTTTTGTCTCTGTTGATTAGCGTTTCTTCGGCTAATTTAATTTGGGCATCAACAGCAAGTAACTGAAAATAAGTCGAAGCAATATCTGCAATTAACTGCGTTTTTACCGCTTGATTTGCCGAAATACTTTGAAGATAAGTTGCGTTAGTTGCGCGTTTGTTGCTTCTAATTTTTCCCCAAATATCAGCTTCCCAGCCTAAAGTTCCCGTTAATTGGAATTGATCGGTACTTCTGTTTTGAACAATTGCACCAAATTGACTGTTTTTAGAAAGTTGTTGGTGCGTCCAGTCGGCACCAGCGGATAATGTTGGAAAATAGCCCGACTTTCCTTGTTTCATTGAAGCTTCGGCAGCAGCAATGGTTTGTATGGCTATTTTAATATCCAGATTATTTTCTAATCCTTTTTTGATGTAACCTTGTAAAATTGGATCAGTAAAAACCTTATCCCAGGAAACATTGGCCAATGAAGTAGTATCTGTTGAAACTACTTCATTGCGGTATAAATTTTCGGTTTTTAATTCCGGACGTTTGTAATCTTTGGCAACAAAACAAGATTGCAAAAGCACTGCCGAAACTCCTACGAGTACGATTTTATATGTTTTATTTTTCATTGTTATTTTCTAAAATATTAACATCTGATTCAGTTGTTGTTGGAAGTGGTTTTGTTGATATTTTTTCCTGTAAATTTTGGAACACGATAAACAAAATAGGAATTACAAATACTCCTAAAATAGTACCGATTAACATACCTCCAATTGCTCCGGTTCCAATGGCTTTGTTACCAATTGCTCCAGCTCCTTTGGCTAACATTAAAGGCAATAAACCTAGGATAAATGCAAATGATGTCATTAAGATAGGACGTAAACGAGCCACCGAACCTTGGATTGCTGCTTGAGAAATGCTCAAGCCTTTTCGTCTAGAATCGGCTGCAAACTCTACAATCAAAATAGCATTCTTAGCTAATAATCCAATAAGCATAATGAGCGTAATTTGAAGATAAATATTGTTACTTAAATTAAAGAAATAAGCAAAAATGAAGGCTCCGGCTAAACCAACAGGTAAGGATAATAAAACGGCAAAAGGCAGGATGTAACTTTCGTATTGTGCTGCTAATAAAAAATAAACAAATACTAAACACAATAAGAAAATAAACAAGGTTTGTCCACCAGCACTAATTTCCTCACGAGTCATCCCCGAAAATTCATATCCATATCCAAGAGGTAATTTTTGACTAGCCACTTCTTCAACCGCTTTAATAGCATCACCTGAACTAAATCCTTCGTTTGGAGCTCCGGTAATCTTAACTGATGTAAACAAGTTGAAACGATCGATAGCTTGAGGGCCAAATACTTTCTCTAGTTTCACAAATTGTGAAATAGGAGCCATTTGTCCTGTATTATTTCGAACTAAAACATTATTTAAAGATTCTGGATCACTTCTAAATGATGGTTCAGATTGATACATTACACGGAATTGTTTTCCAAATTTATTGAAATTTGAAGCGTAAACTCCACCAAAATATCCTTGCATTGTTCCTAAGATATCAGTAACAGTCAACCCTGATTTTTTGATGTTAGCAACATTCAAATCAATTCGGTATTGTGGGTAATTTGGTGAAAAAGAAGTAGCGGCATATTTAATTTCCGGACGGCTATTTAAAGCAGCTAAGAAATCATTGTTTACAGTACTTAATTCTTGAATAGTTCCCCCTTTTTGATCCTGTAATTGCATTTCAAAACCATTAGAATACCCAAAACCTGATAATGTAGGACGTGCAAAAAATAATATTTTGGCATCTTTAACAGTAGTGGCACGTTTAAATAATTCCTGTACAACGGCATTTATTTCCTGATTAGCCTCTTTACGTTCGGCCCATGGTTTCAATTTTAAAATTACCATACCATAGTTACTACCAGAACCACTAATTATACTTCTACCAGAAATACGAAGAATTTCTTTAATTTCTGGCATGTCTTTTATTTTGTTCTCAACTTGTAATAAAACTTCTTCTGTCTTTTTTAGAGAAGTTCCTGGTGCCAATTGAACATCCGAAAAGATTGCTCCTGTATCTTCACTTGGAACAAAAGCTTTAGGTGTAGTGTTTAGTAACAAGACAAATATAGCTGCAAAAACGGCAATTCCTAAGAAAGCCAACCATTTTCGTTTCACTAAAAACTCGACCGATTTTTTGTATTTATTAGTTGTTGTTTCAAAACCTGCATTAAATGCAGTGTAAAAACGTTCTAGAAATCCTTTTTCCTTATTAGGATCATGTTCTTTCAAGAAAATAGCACACAAGGCTGGTGATAGGGTAAGTGCGTTAATTGCAGAAAGTACAATAGAAATAGCCAATGTTAATCCAAATTGTTTGTAGAAAACCCCTGCCGATCCACTAATAAATGAAACTGGAATAAATACCGCCGACATTACCAATGTAATGGAAATAATAGCCCCACTAATATCTCCCATAGCACTGTGAGCAGCTTTTTTAGGATCGTGTTCGCCAGCTTCCATTTTAGCATGCACGGCCTCAACCACCACAATGGCATCATCCACAACAATACCTACGGCTAATACTAAAGCAAATAAGGTTAATAAGTTAATGGTAAATCCAAATAAACTCAGGAAAAAGAAGGTTCCTAAAATAGCCACTGGTACCGAAATAGCTGGAATAAGTGTTGATCTCCAATCCTGTAAAAAGATAAAAACAACAATAAATACCAGTATAAAAGCCTCTATTAAGGTATGAATAACTTTAGAAATTGATTCGTCAAGGAAATCATTAGCATTAATTAATGAAGTATATTTTACTCCTTTAGGGAAATTTACCTTTGCTTTTTCCAGTTCTTTTAAAGAATTTTCAATTACCTCTTGCGCATTAGAACCTGCGGTTTGCGCTATGGCAATACCCACCGATTGATTCCCATTTGTAAGCGTACTACTTGCATAATTTACAGCTCCTAATTGTATTCGGGCAACGTCTTTTAGTTTAAGAACTTCACCATTTGGAGTAGAACGAACAATAATATCTTCAAACTCTTTTGTACTTTGTAAGCGACCTTTATATTTTAAAACATATTGAAAAGATTGGTCGGCACTTTCACCTAATTGTCCCGGTGCTGCTTCAATATTTTGTTCTGCTAACAAAGCAGTAATATCCGAAGGGACTAAGCCATAAGCACCCATAATATCTGGTTTTAACCAAATACGCATAGAATAATCTCTTTGGCCAAATATAGTTGCATCACCTACACCAGCAACCCTTTTAATTTTTGGTAAAATATTGATATTGGCATAGTTTTGAAGAAAAGTCATGTCATAATCAGGATTTTCACTATATAAAGAAAAAATCAAGATATTATCACTCTGTCTTTTTGAGGTGGTAACCCCAGCTTTGGTAACTTCTTGTGGCAATAAAGGTGTCGCACGTGATACACGGTTTTGCACGTTTACGGCAGCCATGTCAGGATTTGTACCTAATTTAAAATAAATATTAATCGATGCAGAACCATCATTGTTTGAGGTAGAAGTCATATAGGTCATATCTTCTACACCATTAATTTGTTCTTCCAAAGGAATAACCACTGAGTTCATTACTACTTCGGCACTAGCTCCTTGATAATTTGCTGATACCGATACGGTAGGCGGTGCTATTTCGGGATATTGCGAAACGGGAAGCGAAATCAACCCTAATATTCCCAGTATAACGATGATAATAGAAATCACCGTTGACAAAACGGGTCTGTCAATGAATTTTGAAAACATACAGTATTATTTTGTTAGTTAATTGCTTTTTTTTCAGGGGTAATTACTGTGACGTAATCTACTAATTCAGGTTTAATTACAGTTCCTTCTGAAACGATTCCAATTCCTTCAATTAGGATTTTATCATTTACGTTTAATCCTTTATCAACTACAAAATATTGTCCTCCAGGTACAGCGCGTACTTCTACTGGAATAGCTTTTACCTTATTGTCTTTATCAGCAATAAGAACAACGCGTTTGTCTTGCATTTCTAAGGTTGCATTTTGTGGAATTAAAATAACATCTTGTAAATAAGTTGGGATTTGAACTGTTCCTGTTCCTCCAGAACGTAATAGTTTGTTTGCATTTGCAAAACTTGCTCTAACATTAAAGGAACCCGTTTGTGTATTTGCTTGTCCACTGACTGTTTCAATTTTTCCTTTTTGTTCGTATTCCATTCCGTTGCTTAGGATTAAATTAACTCTAGGCATCTTAGTAATTTTTTCCTGAAATGTTTTTCCAACAGCATGCATTGTAATATCCAATTGTTGTTTTTCGTTCATTGAAAAATAAGCATAAATAGTACTTACATCTGAAATTCGGGTTAAAGGTTCGGCTGTTTGGCTGCTTACATAGCTACCTAGTCTTAAAGGTAATGTACCCACAATCCCGTTTACAGGGCTTTTTATAGAAGCATAATTTATTTTTGCTACAATACCTTGGTACGTACTTTTAGCACTTGCTAAATTTGCTTTAGCAGTTTCTAATTGTACATCACTAATAATGTTACGTTCTACTAATGGTTTTAATCTATTTACTTCAACTTGAGCAGCCGTTACTTTTGCTTTTGCAGCTGCAGCTTCCTGGTTTGCTGTTTGCGTCTCTAATTTAAATAGCAATTGTCCTTTTTTGACTTCCTGACCTTCTTGAACATATATTTTCTCGATATAACCGTCCACTTTAGCGCGAATGTCAATATCAGTAACTCCTTCTAAAGTAGCAGGATATTCCGCTAATAAGGTAGTATTCGATTTTTGTATTTCAACTACTTTGTATGGCATTACAGGAGGTGCTGCTTGCTCTTCTTTTTTTCCACAAGCTGCTAAGAGTACTAAACTTATAATGGTTAATGAAAGTTTCTTCATTCTGATGAATTATTTATTGTTATTATTATTGATTTCTATTTGTTTGAAGTTGTTGATGGTTTTAGTAAATAATTTTCCAACCTCGGTAACGTGTGTTCTATAAGCTTTTACGTTTTCTAAATTGCATTTTTCTTCGGGGCAAGAGGCTGTTACTTCTCGGTAATCGACTAGTTTATTAATGATAATCATTTCCGAATCAATTAATTTCATAAAATTAGCAAGGCGTTCACTTAAATTAGCTGCTTTGAAATATTTTTTTCGATCCCCTGCTTTAGTGAAATAGGTTATTCTTTCCATTTTTAAAAGCAGATTTAAATTGGTTGAAATAGAACTTTTACTGGCACTCATTTTTTCGACTAAAGTTTCAAATGTTAAGCCTGTTTTACAGCCGTCAACAATTAGAGTTCCTAATATTCTTCCAGCCAAAGGAGGTATATTGTATAATTTTTCAAAATAATTACCAAACAACTCTATAATTTCTTCTCTTTCTTTTACAACATCCATGATGAAATTTTTTGCAAATTTACAATTGGTTCGGTAATTACCGAACTTAATTTTGTGTTAATTTTCTGTAAACTATCGTATTTGGTTTAATTCACTTGAGTTTTTTAGCTGAAAAAGAAAGATTTAGGATTTTAATAGCCTTTGAAAAAACTAAAATAAGTTGTTAAAAAAAAGCTTAATATTGAAAATGAAATAATAACCATCCAAAATAAATTCAACCATGAAATTTAATTTTTTGCAACAATTTTTTCTAATGACAATTTTATTTTCAGTAGGAGCTGTGGCGCAACATAAATTTGTGAGCACACCACCGGAAGTTTCCCCAATGCCAATGAAACCTGAAATGACTGAAATTTGGGAACCGGAAGTAAAAATAATTGCACCCGCTAAAATTCTTGGAAATGCCCCTTCGGACGCGATTGTTTTATTTGACGGTAAAAATTTAGATCAGTGGGTAAGTAAAAAAGATACCAATAACCCAGCGGGATGGAAGATTGTTGATAATGATTACATGGAAGTTGTTCCTGGTTCTGGCGATATCAAAACAAAAATGCTATTTGGAGATTGTCAATTGCATTTGGAATGGAGTACTCCAGACGAAGTTTTAGATGGAGGACAGGCAAGAGGGAATAGCGGTGTCTTTTTCCAAAACAGATACGAATTGCAAATTTTAGATTCTTACAATAACCGAACGTATAGTAACGGTCAGGCAGGAAGTATTTATAAAGATCATCCACCATTGGTAAACGCTGTAAAGACTCCATTAGAATGGAATATTTATGATGTGATTTATACTGCACCACGATTTAAAGCAGATGGTAAAATTGATGCGCCTGCCAGAATTACTGTTTTTTTAAATGGAGTTTTGATACAAAATAATGTAACCATAAATGGCTTAACACTTTATACCGGTTTACATAATTATCCGTCTTCTCATGGTGATGATGTTATTTCGCTTCAGGATCATGGTTCTAAAAATCAATTTAGAAATATTTGGATTAGAAAATTGTAAAAATGGTACTTAGCAGGTCAAGCGCATTAATTTTTTTGCCACAAATTACACCATTAAGCACAAATTAAACATTGTTTTTAATTACACAAATTATTAAGACAGATAGAATTTGTGTCATTCGATTTTAATTTTGATTAGAATTAGTGACAATTGGTGTAATTTGTATCTAACTTTTTCTACAAAGTGAACATCTTGGACAATTAGTAATTTTACTTTTTTTAAAATCTAATTTACTTATATTTGTCAACCTAAAATTCAAGTTGTAGTGAGTCAAATTAATAAATTAAAAATATTCAACGACCCCATTTACGGGTTTATTACCATACCTAACGCTTTAATTTACGACTTAATACAGCATCCATATTTTCAGCGTTTGCGTCGAATTACCCAAATGGGTTTGTCTTATTTAGTCTATCCAGGAGCAAATCATACCCGTTTTCATCATGCTTTAGGTTGTATGCATTTGATGCAAAAAGCAGTCGACGTTTTGCGATTTAAAGAAGTATCTATTTCGGAAGAAGAAGAAAATGCACTTTACATTGCTATTTTATTGCATGATATCGGGCATGGTCCGTTTTCTCATGCAATGGAAAAAAGTATTGTAGAAGATGTACATCATGAGGAAATTTCGCTGTTGTTTATGAAGCAACTGAATGTGGAATTTGAAGGAAAATT
>NCET01000097.1 GCA_002280815.1 Flavobacteriales bacterium 32-34-25
TCACGAATTGGATTCACATTTCCGTCAACGTGAACAATATTATCATTATCAAAACAACGCAATACGTGAATAATAGCATTACACTCTCTAATATTTCCTAAGAATTGATTTCCAAGACCTTCTCCTTTACTTGCTCCTTTTACCAAACCTGCAATATCAACAATATCAACAGTTGCCATTTGAACACGCTCTGGTTTTACTAATTCTTCTAATTTATTGATACGTGGATCCGGTACATTTACCACACCAATATTAGGTTCGATAGTACAAAATGGAAAGTTTGCACTTTGCGCCTTAGCATTTGACAAACAATTAAATAAAGTTGATTTCCCTACGTTTGGTAATCCTACAATTCCTGCTTTCATGATCGTATTGTTTACAGCTAGCGTTTTTCGCTATGCGTTTTGGTTTTGATTTTAAAAGTTGCAAATATAATATATAAAATTCATAGATAGCCTAATTACAAAATTAATAAGAGGTACTTATTTCTTTACTTTTCCCTCTCAAACCCTAAGCTGAATATTCTATTTAAGACACTAAAAACCAATACTTTTAACTAAAAAACACCTCTAAATAACAGTAAAAAAACGTATCTTGCATTTGTTTTGACACAAAAAAACAAAGCTAATAACAGTACTAAATTGCAAAAGCGTATGACTAGCCTTTATCCTGATGAAATGGCCGAAATATACGATGCCATGTATCAAAGCTTTATCGATTATAATAAAGAATATGCTTTTTACAATAATTTACTTCAAAAAAGCAATCCTAAATCCATTCTAGAAATAGGCAGCGGAACAGGGAATCTCGCCCAACGTTTTATCAAAAACAAACAAAACTACACAGGACTTGATTACAGTAAACGCATGATAAGCATTTCGAAAAAAAGAAATCCTAACTGCCATTTTATTCACGGCGATATGCGTGATTTTAACCTTGAAAATAAAGTAGATGCTATAATTATCACCAGTCGATCGACAAGTTACCTTATTACAAACAACGACATCAACGACACTTTTAGCAGTCTACACCAAAACCTTACTACAAATGGTGTTATTATTTTTGATTTTATAGATGCCAATCGTTTTATTCCATACATCAAACAAAACAATCCTATTACTCATACCGCTCAACACAAAAACACAAATTTTATTCGAAAAAACAATTGGGAAATTAGTTCACATGATAATTTCATACTCGAATGGACCGCTAAATACTACAGCGACGAAATAGATGATAGCAAAATAATTGCAAACGACTACTCTACTGTTCGCGTTTTTACTTTAAATGAAATGCAATTATTCCTCTATCTCAATCATTTTGAAATTATCGAAATTATTGACCGAAAAACCTACGCCTTCGATACTTTTGTAATTATAGCCAAAAAAAAATCCTAAACTATTGCTTAGGATTTTTAAATCTTAATTGGAATATATTCTTATTCGTTGTGCAAGAAAGATTGTCTGTTTAACAAAGTTTCTTCATCCTCAACATGATTATCATCTGGAATACAACAATCAACAGGACATACAGCAGCACATTGAGGCTCATCATGAAACCCTTTACACTCTGTACATTTCCCTGGTACAATATAATATACTTCATCCGAAATTGGAGTTTGAGCCTCTTCAGCATCCACTTCAGTTCCATCAGGAAGAATTACTTTTCCAGTTAATTTCGTACCATCTTTATATCTCCAGTCATCAGCACCTTCATAAATTGCTGTATTTGGACATTCTGGTTCACATGCACCACAGTTGATACATTCGTCTGTTATGATAATTGCCATTTTGTTGTGTGTTTATGTTTTTAAAGTAAAAATCTTAATAGCCAAAAAACATTTGACATAAGACTTTTGACTTTCGACTTATTAAATCTTACTTTTGTGCAAAATTACAATCAAAACATTTCATAAACAAACATTATGACATTAGAAAACAAAAAAAATATTTTTATAGAATTAGGAAAGTTTTTAAGTCAATTTTCCGAAGCCGAAAACCATCAAAAAGAAGGTGTTCTAGGCAATGCTATTTTTTTTGATTCTTTTATTGATTTAATTCAGCTTTCTCAATCACACAATGGTTGGTACACACCTGAACAAGTGCATTATGCCATTCAATCCTGGGCGAATGCTTTGACCGAAGAAAACCTAAACGAATGGTTGTCGAAATACAATTTTGACAACGTACAACCAAAGAAAATTGCTCTTATACTAGCTGGAAATATTCCGTTAGTTGGTTTTCATGATTTTCTGTCGGTTTTAATAACAGGACACGATGTTTTGATTAAAACCTCATCAAACGACCAACATCTACTTCCTTTTATTGCAAAATATCTGATTCATATTGCTCCAGAATTAGCTAATAAAATCACTTTTACTGAAGGGAAATTAGAAAATTTTGATGCTGTAATTGCTACTGGAAGCAACAACACTGCTCGTTATTTTGAATATTACTTTAAAGATAAACCTTCTATTATTCGAAAAAGCCGAAATTCTATTGCTGTTTTAAATGGAGAAGAAAGCAAAGAACAATTAATTGCTTTAGGCGAAGACATTTTTAGGTATTTTGGTTTAGGATGTCGCAATGTTTCTAAACTTTTTGTCCCAAAAGGATATAAATTTGATTCCTTTTTTGAAGCTATATTCGAATACCAAGATGTGATTCATTATGAAAAATACGCTAATAATTACGATTACAACAAGGCCGTTTTCCTGATGAGTAATTTTAAATTACTAGACAATGGTTTTCTTACCATAAAAGAAGACAGCAGCCATGCTTCTCCTATATCTAGTGTCTTTTACGAATATTACGAAAACCTTTTGGATTTAGAAAAAAAGCTAGAGTCCGAAGCCGACAATATCCAATGTATTGTGAGCAATAATTTAATAAAAAACAGTATCACATTTGGACAGACACAACAGCCTAAATTATGGGATTATGCAGATAATATTGATACTATATCGTTTTTGTTAATAACATAGAAAAAATTTTAATAATTATTATGAATAATTTAATGCTTATTCGAGTCGTATTACCGAAATTTGCATTTTAATTTTTTGGACTTAAACTACACCATGAAAAAACACAACTACAGCGCAGGACCATCTATCTTACCACAAGAAGTTTTTGAAAAATCAGCAGAAGCTATTTTAAACTTCAATAATTCAGGATTATCAATTTTAGAGATTTCACACCGTAGCAAAGACTTTGTTGCAGTAATGGACGAAGCTAGAGCTTTAGCTCTTGAGTTGCTAGGATTAGAAGGAAAAGGATACCAAGCTCTTTTTCTTGGAGGTGGAGCAAGCCTTGAATTCTTGATGGTTCCTTATAACTTGATGAAAGAAGGTGGAAAAGCAGCTTATTTAGATTCAGGAACTTGGGCTACTGCAGCTATTAAAGAAGCAAAACTTTTTGGAGAAACCGTTATTGTAGCTTCTTCAAAAGATGATAATTATACTTATGTACCAAAAGGATACAAAATTCCTGCTGATGCAGATTATTTCCACTGTACTTCTAACAATACTATTTTTGGTACTCAAATGAAATCATTTCCTCAAACTAATGTTCCATTAGTGTGTGATATGAGTTCAGATATTTTCTCTAGACAATTGGATTTTTCTCAATTTGATATTATTTATGCTGGTGCTCAAAAAAATATGGGACCTGCAGGAGCTACATTGGTAGTTATTAAAGAAGAAATCATCGGTAAAAACGGTCGTGCTATTCCAAGTATGTTGGATTATGCCAAACACGTTAAGGCGGATAGTATGTTCAACACTCCTCCTGTTTTCCCTGTGTACGCGTCTCTATTGACATTGAGATGGATCAAGGAAAAAGGTGGAATTGCAGCGGTTGAAAAACTAAACAACGCTAAAGCAACATTGCTTTACAACGAAATTGACAGAAACCCATTATTTAAAGGAGCTGCTGTTGAGGAAGATCGTTCTAATATGAATGTTACTTTCTTATTGACTAATCCTGAGCACACTGAAACATTTGACAAAATGTGGAAAGACGCTGGAATTTCTGGTTTACCAGGACACCGTTCTGTAGGTGGTTACAGAGCATCTATCTATAACTCTATGCCAATTGAAAGCGTACAAGTTTTAGTAGATACGATGCAAGCTTTGGAAAAAGCAGTTTAATCCCCCCTAACCCCTGAAGGGGAACTATATAGATTGTGGATTTTACATGAGCTAAATAGGTTTTGGGATTTGGAATTTCATTATTGAAATTTTATTTTAAAATGCTAGCAGAGGCTCTAGCCCCGATAGAAGTGGAAATCCTTGTGGAGGCAGGCATCTACGCCGACATAAGATTGAAACGGATAGCGGGAAATAGCTTCTAAAACGTTCAATTAATTTGAGGATAAAACCTCCTAATGTAATAAAAAAACATGAAAGTATTAGCAAACGACGGGATTTCAAAAAGTGGAATCTTAGCTTTAGAAAAAGGTGGTTTTGAAGTAATCACTACAAAAGTTGCTCAAGAACAAGTAGCGAACTACATTAACGAAAATAACGTAAGCGTTATTCTTGTTCGTAGTGCGACTAAAGTTCGTAAGGACATTATTGATGCTTGTCCGGGCATTAAAATCATCGGTCGTGGTGGTGTAGGTATGGATAACATTGATGTGGATTATGCTAAAAGCAAAGGAATTCACGTAATCAATACTCCTGCTTCTTCATCAGAATCTGTAGCTGAATTAGTTTTTGCTCATTTATTATCTGGTGTTCGTTTCTTGCATGATTCTAACAGAAACATGCCATTAGAAGGAGACACTAAATTTAATGACTTGAAAAAAGCTTACGGTAACGGTACTGAATTAAGAGGAAAAACTTTAGGTATTGTAGGTATTGGTCGTATTGGTCAGGCTACTGCTAAAATGGCTCTTGGTTTAGGTATGAAAGTTATTGCTGCTGATAGTTTTATTCCTTCAGTTGATGTTAAAGTAGAATTCTTTGACGGACAATCAGTAACTACTACTATTGTTCCTCAATCATTAGAATCTTTATTTCAAGAAGCTGATTTTATTACATTACACGTTCCTGCTCAAAACGGTTACATTGTAACTGAAAAAGAGTTTGCTACTATGAAAGATGGTGTAGGTATTGTAAACTGTGCTCGTGGTGGTGTTATTAACGAAGTAGATTTAGTTAATGCTTTAGACAGCGGAAAAGTTGCTTTTGCAGGTTTAGATGTTTTCGAAAACGAACCAACTCCAGCTACACAACTTTTAATGCACTCTAAAATCTCTTTGACTCCACACATTGGAGCTGCAACAGGAGAAGCTCAAGACAGAATTGGAACTGAATTAGCATCACAAATTATTAGTTTGTTAAGCTAAAATTAAAGTTTTTATAATACTAAAAGGACTCATGGCAAATTAGCTAATGAGTCCTTTTTTTTATTAAATTTGGAATTAAACTTATAAAACAAATCTCATGTTAGCACAATTATCACAATTAGTACAAGAATTTGGCGCAGATGCAGTTGTAAAAAACGAGGCAATTCCAAACGAACAAAATGAGGCGGTATTAAAAGAAACTAGCAGTTCTATTTTTTCTAGCTTACAAAAAATAGCAACCCAAGGTGATTTAACTCAAATAGCTGGAATATTACAAGGCAAGGATATTGACAAAAACAACCCTGCTGTAAAAGAAATCACGAACCAATTATCAAATTCATTGACCAAAAAACTAGGCATCAATTCGGCTACAGCAACTAGCACAGCCACAGCTATGATTCCGCAAATTTTAGGTTCATTAATATCTAAAGCTAACGATCCTAAAGACAATAGTTTAAATATTTCTGATATTCTTAGCACTTTGACTGGCGGCGATAGTCCAGAAAACGCTGGAATTATGGAAGCAATTTCTACTTATGGAGTTCATTTTGGACTAGACCAAAATGCTGATGGAAAAGTAGATCTTGATGACGCTGCCGAACTCACTAAAAAAGGTGGATTAGGTGGTATGCTTGGGAAACTTTTTGGAAGATAAAATCAGAGAAATATTTTATACAAATGCCATTTATTATAGCGATAAATGGCATTTTTTTTCAGAACAACTAAAATCAGTGATTTAATCCGTAATTTTAAGTCAAGCTAATTTTTTACCATGAAAAACAGTCTTTACCTATTCGCATTAATTTCAGGTCTTATTTTAATAAGTTGTACCGCCCAAAAAACGAATATTACAAAACAGGAAAACCCCACTTCCAGTAGTAATGACACCATTAAAATTGTCAATAAAGAAGTAGAATATGAAGTCATTATTATTGATCCTGGTTTTTCTAGCTGGCTCAATTCGATGGCTCAGCCACGAGGTTTTTACACCCAAAGTTATTTGGAAAATAAAAACCAATTGTACATCAACGAATGGAACAATCGCTTTTTGCAGCCACAGCGTTTTAGCCGCGATTTATACGAAATGAGCATCGATTATGATTCCAACATTGATTATGGTTACGAAGTAAATTATTTGATCTACAACTACATGATTTATTTTCAAAATAATTACCGTCAAAGGCTTTTTGGTCGTGTTCCTCTAAGATAATCTTGTTATATTTGTTATCATCTTAAGTGAACATGGAGAAATTAAAGAGACGTTGGGGAATAACTTCTAATTACGATTTAGCAATTATTTTTATAGTTTTTGCTATAAACGGTTCTTTATCTGCTAAAATCTCTAGTTTTACTATGAATCTTCTAGGGATAGATAGAGAAAACACACATTGGTTCTTTTATTACCTAATATTGATTGTTTTGGTATTGCCTTTATATCCATTTTTATTAATGTTCTTTGGCTATCTTTTTGGCCAATCTAAATTCTTTTTCCCTTTTTCAAAAAAAATGCTTCGAGGAATGGGACTGGGATTTTTATTCAGAGAGAAAAAAAATTAGCTTTCCTTTTTTATCAGATAAGAATAAATCCATGCCAATGTAAAAGTGGGAATAAAATCCGAAAAAGGAAAAAACTCTTCAACAAAAGCAAAAACACCTCCTATTCTCCCCAATGATCCTTTGTACATTTTAGTCATTAGAAAACCGGCTGCAGGAGCCCAAACCACATCTGAAAACTCACCCAGAAAAGGAATTGAAAAAGAAAGCATTCCGATGGCATCGAAAACAATTCCTAAAATCAGCTTTTTATATTTATCTTCCATTTTCAGTAACTACTCCTCTTTTAGTTTATCTTTAAAATACGTTCTAACTTTATCAATTTTAGGAGTAATTACAAAAGAACAATAGCCTTGTGATTGGTTTTGGTTATAATAATTTTGATGATAATCTTCAGCTTCAAAAAAGGTAGAAGCAGCAGAAACTTTGGTAACAATTGGTTTTTCAAAAACAGCCTCTTGGGTTAAAAACTGAATAAAATCCTCCGAAATAGCTCGCTGTTCTTCGTTGCGATAGAAAATTTCGCTTCGATATTGTGTTCCTATATCATTTCCTTGGCGGTTTAAAGTAGTGGGATCATGAGTTGCAAAAAACAATTCTAATAATTCTCCAAAAGAAATTACATCTGGATCAAAACTAATTTGAATGGCTTCGGCATGACCAGTATCACCTTGACAAATTTCTTTATACGTAGGATTCAAAGTTTTCCCACCTATATAACCTGAAACTACTTTTTGCACTCCTTTTAATTCTAAAAAAACAGCCTCAGTACACCAAAAACAACCTCCTGCCAGTGTTGCCAATTCTATATTTATATCATTTTTCATAATCTCTTTTATTTATAATACTCCAATTAACAAAAAGAACAATCCTTGTCTTTGTTAACTCAAATTTATGCTTTTTAGTCTAAAAATATACTTCTTCTGAATTTTATAATCATTAAAATCTTTGTTTCTTTGTAAAAACAGTCGACAATGATACAAGCAAAAAATCTACATAAATATTACGACCAACTTCATGTTTTAAAAGGAGTAGATTTACACATTCAAAAAGGAGAAATCGTATCTATTGTAGGTGCTTCGGGAGCAGGAAAAACAACACTTTTACAAATTTTGGGAACATTAGACAGCCCGAATAAAGATAGCGGAATTGAACTTCTAATCAATAATGAAGACATTTTGTCTATGAATGACAAAAATTTATCTAAATTCAGAAATCTAAATTTGGGTTTTATTTTTCAGTTTCACCAATTGTTACCTGAGTTCACTGCGCTAGAAAACGTATGTATCCCAGCATTTATAGCTAATAAATCAAAGAAAGAAACCGAAGAAGAAGCTATTAAATTATTAACTTATCTTGGTCTTTCGCATCGAATAAACCACAAACCCAACGAACTTTCGGGCGGAGAACAACAACGTGTAGCAGTAGCCAGAGCGTTAATCAACAAACCAGCCGTAATTTTTGCCGATGAACCTTCGGGAAATTTAGACACCCATTCAGCTGAAAACTTACACCAATTGTTTTTTAAATTAAGAGACGAATTTGGGCAAACCTTTGTTATTGTAACTCATAATGAAGAA
>NCET01000470.1 GCA_002280815.1 Flavobacteriales bacterium 32-34-25
GAGACAATGCGATACGAAAAAAAATAGTTCAAAGACTGAGAGTTGGTTTTCATTTGGCGATTCATCCCAAAACCATAATTTCATCTTTTTCAAGTATTGGAGAAGGAACAATTGTTGCGGCTGGGGCAATTATAAATACCGATGCGATTATTGGAGAACATTGTATTATTAACACAGCAGCCGTTGTAGAGCATGATTGTGTTATCGAAGATTATGTTCATCTTTCTCCTAATGTTGCTTTGGCGGGTGATGTTAAAGTTGGAGAAGGAACTCATGTAGGAATTGGAGCTACAGTAATTCAGGGAATAAAAATTGGGAAATGGGTAACTATTGGAGCCGGAGCTGTCATTATTAAGGATGTACCCGATTATGCAGTAATAGTAGGGAATCCAGGAAGGATAATTAAGAACAAAAAAAGTAACTGAGTTAGCTGTTTAAAAAACAGAAAAACTTCTATGGACTTTTTTAAAACTTAGAGCCTGTTTAAATTTATTAAAAAAAAAAGAAATTTTCTTTTCCCCCGTTCCGCCTCGGCGGATGGAGAATTTCTTGAAAATTCATCAAAATTACACCTTTTAGGGTTTTGGGGAATTAATTTTGATGAATTTTAAACAGCTTCTTATACCATTTAGAAATATAGAGAAGTCTAATTATTTTTTGTCAAATCGAGCGCAGTCGAGATTCAATATAAGGTTCTCGACTGCGCTCGAACTGACAATAAGACCATTTTATATTTCTAAATGGTATTATATAGCTAACCAGAGAAATAAAAAAATATATATGCCTTATATGGTAAAAAAAATCAATTTATAAATGAACAATTCTAAAATATGGCTTTCGTCTCCCCACATGGGAGGAACAGAACAAAAATATGTCAACGAAGCTTTTGAAACCAATTGGGTAGCACCACTCGGGCCAAATGTCAATGGATTTGAGCAGGATTTAGAAAAATATTTAGGAAACGAATGTTATGTAGGGGCTTTAAGTTCCGGTACGGCAGCGATTCATTTAGGATTAATTTTGTTAGGCGTTCAGGCTGGTGACGAAGTCATTTGTCAGAGTATGACTTTTTCGGCTTCGGCTAATCCTATTTTGTATTTGGGAGCGACTCCTGTTTTTGTGGATAGTGAGAGCGAAACCTGGAATCTTTGTCCAATTGCCCTTGAAGAAGCTATTGTTGATCGAATAGCCAAAGGTAAAAAGCCAAAGGCAATTATCGCAGTACATCTATATGGAATGCCCTTTAAGGTGGCTGAGATAAGAGCCATTGCTAGTCAATATGAAATCTCCATTTTGGAAGATAGTGCAGAAGCATTAGGGAGTAGATATAAAGGACAAAAATGTGGTACTTTTGGTGCTATTGGAGTATTGTCGTTTAATGGAAATAAAATTATTACTACTTCTGGCGGAGGTGCTATCGTTAGTAATAATAAAGAAGTAAAAGACAAAGCTATTTTTCTTGCTACTCAAGCCAGAGACAATGCGCCTCATTACGAACATTCCGAAATAGGATACAATTACCGTATGAGTAATATTTGTGCTGGAATAGGTCGTGGGCAAATGGAAGTTTTAGATACCCATATTGCTTTACGCAGAAAGATGAACGATTTTTATAAAAATTTGTTCCAGTATGTTGAAGGAATCAGTGTTTTTGAAAATCCAAATGGGCATTATCAATCCAATCATTGGTTGACGGCTATTTTGATTGATCCAGAAAAAACAAACGGAATTACTGCAGAGCAAATTCGTTTGGCTTTAGAACAAGAAAACATTGAATCCCGTCCTTTGTGGAAACCGATGCACCTGCAACCAGTTTTTGAAAAGTATCCCTATTATGGAAACCAAGTAGCTGAAAAT
>NCET01000471.1 GCA_002280815.1 Flavobacteriales bacterium 32-34-25
TCATTTGGAGGAACTTTGGTTTCTCGTACATTTTATGCACAAGGTCAAACAGGACAACAATTATTGTTAGGAGCTTATTCTGCAATGAACCGTCAAATTGGTCGTGGAAAAATCAAAATGTACAACCGTCACGAAATGCTTGAATTAGTAATCATTGACGGAAAAGCAAGAGGAATTATTGCTCGTAACCTGGTTACTGGTGAAATCGAAAGACATTCAGCTCACGCAGTTGTTATTGGTTCTGGAGGTTACGGAAACGTTTTCTTCTTATCAACTAACGCAATGGGATCTAATGCTACTGCAGCTTGGAAAATCCACAAAAAAGGAGCTTTCTTCGCAAACCCTTGTTATACTCAAATTCACCCAACTTGTATTCCGGTTTCAGGAGATCATCAGTCTAAATTGACTTTGATGTCAGAATCGTTACGTAATGACGGACGTATCTGGGTTCCTGCAAAATTAGAAGATGCGCAAGCTATTCGTGAAGGAAAGAAAAAAGCAACTGATTTAGCTGAAGCAGATAGAGATTATTTCTTAGAAAGAAGATATCCTGCTTTTGGTAACTTGGTTCCACGTGACGTAGCTTCTCGTGCTGCAAAAGAAAGATGTGATGCTGGTTTTGGTGTTAACAAAACAGGAGAAGCAGTTTACTTGGATTTTGCTGCTGCAATTCAACGTTACGGAAAAGAAGCTGCTTATGTAAAAGGTTTAGATGCTAATGATACTAAATTAGTAACTAAATTAGGTACTGAAATTGTAAAAAGTAAATACGGGAACTTGTTCCAAATGTATTATAAAATTGTAGATGAGGATCCTTATACTTCACCAATGATGATTTACCCAGCGGTTCACTACACAATGGGTGGAACTTGGGTTGATTATAACTTGATGACTACAATTCCAGGTTGTTTCTCTATTGGAGAATCTAACTTCTCTGACCACGGTGCAAACAGACTTGGAGCTTCTGCTTTGATGCAAGGTTTGGCTGATGGATATTTTGTATTGCCTTACACTATTGGAGATTATTTAGCTCCGGATATCAAAATGGGAGAGATTTCTACTGATAGACCTGAGTTTGAAGCAGCTGAAAAAAGTGTAAAAGATTTGATTGCTAAATTTATGAATAATAAAGGAACGCATTCAGTGGACCACTTCCACAAAAAATTAGGTAAAATTATGTGGGATAAAGTAGGTATGGCTCGTAACGAAAAAGGATTAAACGAAGCTATCGTTGAAATCGCTGCTTTACGTGAAGAGTTTTATAAAGATGTAAGAGTACCTGGAACTGACAAAGGATTCAACCAAGAATTAGAAAAAGCAATTCGTGTTGCCGATTTCTTAGAATTAGGAGAATTGTTTGCTAAAGATGCTTTACACCGTAATGAATCTTGTGGAGGTCACTTCCGTGAGGAGTACCAAACAGAAGAAGGAGAAGCACTTCGTGATGACGAAAACTTTGCATACGTTGCAGCTTGGGAATACAAAGGAAAACCAAGTGATGCCGTATTACACAAAGAGCCACTGAATTACGAAAACATTAAATTAGTTCAAAGAAGTTATAAATAGTAATTAGTCCAAAGTCCCTAGTCCAAAGTTACAGGCTTTAGACATTCGACTTTATGACTTTCAAACTAAAACAGTATGAAACTTACATTAAAAATATGGCGTCAAAAAAACGCCCAAGATAAAGGAGCAATGGTCGATTATAAAATCGACGGAATTGAACCTGATATGTCATTCCTTGAAATGCTTGATGTATTCAACGAACAACAAATCAATGCTGGTGAAGAGCCAGTAGCTTTTGACCACGATTGTCGCGAAGGAATTTGCGGAATGTGTTCTTTATTCATCAAT
>NCET01000098.1:0-1923 GCA_002280815.1 Flavobacteriales bacterium 32-34-25
GAGTGTAGCAAAAGTAATTATTGCTTCGGTTTATGATGAGGCTTTTGTTTTTGATATGCAGCAAATTGTCAGCGAAATTAAAAATGAATTAAAAACAACAGAGCCTAATTTAGAGATTGTTTTTGAAAAACTGAAAAAAGCACCTTCAAAGGTAATGCCTCCAATGGCGCAATATTATTTTGTGCGTTCAATGGCTACTACTGCTAATGGAGTCCATAGAATGAGTGCTGATTTTGATAATCTAGTGGAAACTTCGAATAATATTGCTAAAGTTGCTGTTGGTAAAGGAAAATTAACGGTACAATGTTTGACGCGTTCTTCGGTTGAATCGGCTAAGTTTGATTTGGCGAACGACTTGCGTTCTGCTTTTGAATTGATGGGGTGCGAAGTAGAAATTTCTGGTTCTTATCCAGGTTGGACACCAAATCCAGAATCGGAAATTTTAGAGGTTTTGGTTCCTCTTTATGAAAAACTAAATGGAGAAAAACCAAAAGTAGTGGCTTGTCACGCGGGTTTAGAATGCGGAATTTTAGGAGCTAATTATCCTGATATGGATATGATTTCTTTTGGACCAACTATCCAAGGCGCTCATTCGCCAGACGAAAGAGCGAGTATTGCTTCTTCTCAAAAATTCTGGAAATTTTTAGTTGAAATTTTGGCAAATATACCAGCTAAATAGTGGTCAGTCATCAGTATAAATATAGTGTTCAGTAATCAATGCAACTGAACACTATTTACTGAACACTAAATTTAGTCTCTTTTAGGACTATTTTTCTTTTCTCTCTTTTCTTCTTTTTTCTCTTTGGCTGTTTTTAGCGGTTCTTTTTTAGCCGTTTTTTTAGCGTCTTGACTTTTTGCCATGATATTAGTTTTTAGGATTGTGTTTTAGTAAATGTAGGTTTTATTCTGATTGCTTTGTTTTTTATCTAAAAAAAATCCCCAACTACTTTTGTAATTGAGGATTCATCTAATATCTAAATTAATAGTTTTATTTCTTTTTCAAGACTTTGTATTGTTCGTAACATCCGCTTATGGCATCCATAATTTGCAAGTCGTTAGCAGTTTGGATAAAGGATTCGGAATAATTACAACGTTGTAATATTTCTGGAATTTCATTTTTGTCTATTCCTAATAAAACAGCAATGGTTTCTCTGTCAAATTTAGATTCTAGAAGTGTACGAACAGTGTCGTCTTTCTTCATTTCTTTCATTTTTTTGAGTTCATTTCCTTTTTTGCCAAATACATTGTACAACATATCGGCTGGATTAAATATGGAGCCCAATACTTTTCCGAAAGCGCCAGGCGAATATTCTCCTGCTTCATAACCATTGTTTAGGCCTGAAATACTATAACGGTAATTTTGATTTGTAGGGATGGTTTTAGAATCTACTTCGAGATAACCAGTTAAATTAAAAGGGCGAATGACTACTTCTTCCAGAGCGATGGCTTTTTCGGTAAGGAAAATTTTTGCTATCTTATTTTTTATCCAGTCATTGGTTACTTTAACTCTTAGCGATTGGAAGCCTAAAAGAGAAAAATGTAAAGTATCAGTAGGATGTACATCAATCTCAAAATAACCGTTAGAATCTGTTTTTGAGCCTCTTACTTTGTTGATGTTGATGATGTTGACTCCTGATAACGGAGTTTTGCTGTTGTCGTTATAAACATAGCCTGTTACCTTTTGAGAAGAAATTTTTTCTTGTGCAAAAGCGGATACAGATAGTATCAAAAAAAAGAAAACTACAAAATATTTCATAAACTGGTTTAAAACTTTAAAAGTAGTAAATCAGCTTTAAATATTTTGTAGTTTATTATTTTAATTATAAGAAAATTAACAATAGAGTATTAGTCTCTTCTTGGTCTTCTTGGTCTTGGTGAATCACCAAAGCTTTCAGAGCGTCTTGCTGGTCTTTCTGATGAACC
>NCET01000098.1:1999-10450 GCA_002280815.1 Flavobacteriales bacterium 32-34-25
TGGTCACGTCTTCCGCCACCATCATTTTTAGAAATTTCAACATTAATACGACGTCCTTCTAATTGTACGTTGTTTAATACTTCCATTACTTTATCAGTATGTTCTGGGTCAGTGTTAAAGAAAGAGAAACCTTCTTTTACATCTACTTTGAAAACGTCATCACGACCTAAGTCTAATGTTTCTTTCAAGTAATCTTTCAATGTCATCCAGTCAAAGTTATCTCTTGAACCAATGTTCACAAAATATCTTGTAGCACCACCATTGTTGTTTTCTCTTGGAGCACGATCATCTCCACGCTCACGTCTGTCTCCAGATTGAGTAGAAATATCTCTTGTTTTCTTGTAGTAATTGATGAAACGGTTAAATTCAACAGAAACCATTTTCTTAATCAATTCTTCTTTAGTCAAACCTTCTAATACATCATTGATAGCTGGTAAGTAGTTGTCAATTTCGTGATCAACTTCAGTATCTTTAATTTTAGTAGCTAAGTGTAACAATTGAATTTCGCAAATTTCGATTCCAGAAGGAATTGTTTTTTCTTCAAATTTTTGTTTGATGATTCTTTCGATAGAAGAAATTTTACGCAATTCACTTTTAGTAACAATTACGATAGAAGTTCCTAATTTACCTGCACGACCTGTACGACCTGAACGGTGGTTGTACGTTTCAATTTCGTCTGGCAATTGGTAGTTTACTACGTGAGTAATGTTGTCAACGTCAATTCCACGAGCAGCAACGTCAGTTGCAACAAGCATTTGAATTTGACGACCTCTAAAAGATTTCATTACACCATCACGTTGCGCCTGAGATAAATCTCCGTGCAAAGCAGCAGCGCTGTATCCATCTTCAACTAATTTTTCAGCAATAGCTTGTGTGTCACGTTTTGTTCTACAAAAAACTACAGAGAAAATGTCTGGATTAGCATCAGCTAAACGTTTTAAAGCTTCGTAACGGTCACGAGCATTTACTAAGTAAAATTCGTGAGAAACCGTTGCTGAACCTGAATTTTTAGTGCCAACAGTAATTTCTACTGGTTCAGTCATGAATTGTTTACCAATTCTTGCAACCTCTGCTGGCATAGTTGCAGAAAACAACCAAGTGTTTTTTTCGTCTGGGGTTGTTGAAAGGATGTTTACGATATCTTCGTAGAATCCCATGTTCAACATTTCGTCTGCCTCGTCAAGAATACAATAGTTAATTTGAGTAATGTTTACCAATCCTCTGTTAATCATGTCTTGCATTCTTCCTGGAGTAGCCACAATAATTTGTGCTCCTCTCTTAATGTCTCTCGCTTGTTCGGTAATACTAGCCCCACCGTAAACTGCTACCACATTAATACCTTTTTCGTATTTTGAGTAGTTTTTAAGTTCGTTGGTAATCTGTAAGCAAAGCTCGCGCGTTGGAGATAAAATTAACGCCTGTGTATTTCTGTTGTCAGCATCAATTTTTTGGATAACTGGAAAACCAAAAGCTGCCGTTTTCCCTGTCCCAGTCTGAGCCAACGCAACCATATCTGTATCTTTTTCCAATAATAGGGGAATCGCTTTCTCCTGTACTTCTGACGGATTTTCAAATCCTAGATCTTTAATCGCCTTCAGTAACGATTCACTCAATCCTAATTGTTCAAATTTATTCATTATGTATTTTTAAAATAGGGTGCAAAATTACTGCTAATATTCGATATAAACTAATGCTATTTCAAGTTTTAATGATTTAATATCTTTTGATTATCAGAAAGTTATGTTTTTAAACTAAAAATGGAGCTTTGTTGTTTTGAATTTTTGCAGTAAATAATGCGAAACTTTGTAAAAAAAATGATTAAAAATGTTGGATTTCAAACAATTATTTTATTTGGCTTAAAAAACCAATCAGTAATTGAGTTGCTTTTCCTCTATGGCTGATTTTATTTTTGATTTCCAATGACAATTCGGCAAAAGTCTTGTCAGAATCTTCGGGTTGGAAAATAGGATCGTATCCAAATCCTTGATTTCCTGATTTTTCGGTAGTTATTTTTCCTTTGGCAATTCCAGTAAATAAATGCTGATTTCCATTAATATTTAAAGCAATTACAGTTTTGAATTGAGCAGTACGATCTGCTTTTTCCAACAGATTCTCTAACAACAGATTCATATTATCTTCAGCATCACGTTGTTCTCCTGCGTATAGAGCTGAATACACTCCTGGTTCTCCATTTAACGCTGCTACTTCCAGGCCAGTATCATCGGCAAAACAATTGTAACCGTATTTTTCAGTCACATAATTGGCTTTTAGAATAGCGTTTCCTTCAATAGTATCGGCAGTTTCAGGAATTTCTTCGTGACATCCAATGGATTCCAAACTTAGAATTTCTATAGAACTTGGAAGCAATTGCTGAATTTCCTTGATTTTATTTTGGTTGTTAGAAGCAAAAACGAGTTGCATAGTTGTTTTATTTGTGATTTTGTACAAATGTAATAATTTTTTGAGCTGCGTTGTGTAGAAGGATGAAGCCTAAAGAATTAGTTTGAATCTATGCGAGTTGTTTTTAGTAGTATTTTTGTAATCAGTTAATAATTAGTTAAATACGTTGTTGTTGGTTGGTGAGAATGAAGTTATTTGTATCTTTACTATGTGGTTTCGATTAATTACTTGAATCGTTTAATCTTAAAATGAGATTAGATTTCAATAGTCAGCTATACTGGTATATGTATAAGGTGATAATGATAAATCAAAACTACACTGGAGGGCTTCAATAGCCCTCCTTTTTTTTGAAATAAATTTTTTTTCTATTTTTATTGAGGTAGACTCGAAGTAAGTTTATGTGCAGAAATGAATAATCTAGTGTGATTTTGTTTAATGTTAACTTTTTGGTTTTTAGTTAATTAAGTATTAAAAAAATAAGTGAAAGATGTTGTTTTTAAATAATAGTTGTATCTTTATACTGTGGTTTTGATTCATTAGTTGTGTATGTTAATTTGGGAAGAAGAATGAAAACACAACAATCAGTACATTTAGTTAATTATAAGTTGAGAATAGTAAATCAAAACCAAATTTTGGAGGGCTTTAATAGCCCTCCTTTTTTTTGAGGTGTGTGGTAATGTTGCCTAGATTATTTGGGAAATATAAATCTGAAAGATGTGTAAATTCATCGCCACGCATAAATATAGAAACATCTACTTCTTCATAATTCGATTTTCCTGCTGCAGCTAGTAATTCATTGGCAGCATGAAGTGTATTTTTATGAAAATGATATACTCTTTCAAATTTATCAGTAATTGACAATCCTTTCATTAGCATTTTGTCTTGGGTCGCTACTCCTACAGGGCATTTGTTAGTATTGCATCGCAAAGCCTGAATGCAGCCTAAGGAAAACATAAATCCGCGTGCACTATTGCATAAATCGGCTCCTAATGCAATTGATTTAAGGATTGCGTGTCCAGAGATTATTTTTCCGCTACAAATGATTTTAATTTTATCACGGATGTTTAACCGAATCAAGGTTTTGTTTACAAATATTAAAGCGGGTTCTAATGGCATTCCCACGCCATCGGAAAATTCTAATGGCGCTGCACCTGTGCCACCTTCGGCACCATCGACGGTTATAAAATCAGGGTAGCAATTTAGATCCATCATTTCTTGGCAAATGGCTTCGAATTCTGAAGTTTGACCAATACAAAGTTTGAAACCAATTGGTTTTCCATTGGATAATTCGCGTAAGCGAGCTATAAATTCGATAAGTCCTTTTGGAGAGTCAAAAGCGGAATGAGAAGGAGGTGAAAGTATTTCTATGTGTGGAAGCACCCCTCTAATTTTAGCAATAGCTTCGGTGTTTTTTGCTGCGGGTAATACACCACCATGACCTGGTTTAGCTCCTTGAGAAAGTTTAAGTTCAATCATTTTAACTTCGGGAAGATTGGCTTTTTCTGCAAATTTCCCTCCGTCAAATCCACCTCGGTCGTCTCGGCATCCAAAATATCCCGTTCCAATTTGCCAGGTAACATCGGCTCCTTGTAAATGGTATTCGGTCAATCCGCCTTCGCCGGTGTTGTGGTAGAAATTTCCTTTTTGTGCGCCTTTGTTTAGCGCTATAATGGCATTTTCGCTCAAAGAACCAAAACTCATTGCCGAAATATTCAGTAACGAAGCAGAATAAGGTTGCTTGCAATCGGCTCCGCCAATGGTTACACGAGGAAGTTCGTCGTTTACTTTCGTGGGGAAAATGGAGTGTTTTAAACCTTCGTAGGATGAATTGTTGATGTCTAGTTGTGTTCCAAAAGGAGTGGTTGCGCTAATGTTTTTAGCACGTTGATAAGCAAGCGAACGTTCGTTTCTGGAAAAAGGTTTTCCATCGGTGGTTCTTTCGATAAAATACTGCTGGATTTCGGGAGCTATCTCTTCAAACAAGTATCTGAAATAGCCTAATACAGGAAAGTTTCTAAGAATGGCATGCTTGTGTTGGAGGCTGTTGAAGATTCCGATAATTAATAGAATAAATAGGAAAATGGCAATTAATAAACTGGTTTTGAATAAAAAATGTGCCGCAAGACTTAGTATTAAAAGTACTATTCCAATGATGAAAAAATCTTTTCTCATGATTTTAAAAATTGTTGATGAACTAATGTAGAAAGAATATGTAGTCCAGTGAAATAATTTAGAAAATATTAATAAAATAAATTTAAAATTTTGCCCTAAAAAAAAGAATATAAAGTCTTATGTGATGAAAGTCAGCATGTTTTTATACTTTTACATACCCCTAAAATGATTGATTATGAAAACAGAAAGCTTTTTGGTCTTTCTAAAGAGAATAGTATTGTTCTTTTTTTTACTAGTTTATACTAACAATTACTCGCAATATGTTTTTAAATCTGACGATTTACCAGATAAACTTTCTTTACAAGATTACACTTCAATTGCTGATGTAGGTCAGGAAGATCTTGATATTCAATTTGTTTTAAAAGAATTCAAAACCTTAAATCCCAAAGAGCTTAAGCTTAAGGGTGACTATTTAGGATTTACTGAAAATAATTTTTGGTCAATGACTAGTTTAGTGAATGATACTGATGTAGAATTACATTATTATTTTGAGACCGCTCGTCCTATAACTGATTTAGTCGAATTGTATATTGTAAACCAAGTTACTGGCGAAATTAAAAAGGAAATTAGCGGAGATGCTATGGCTTATAAAGATCGAAGTCATCCTAATAGAAGGAGTTTGTTTGATCTGAAAATAGCTCCGAAAGCCAATTTAAAGTTGGTTATGCATATTAAAAGTGATGGAGAAGTGGTTAAGTTGCCATTAATTTTGTATTCTCCCGAAGGTTTTGTAAATGTCAATTCAACAGAACAGTTTGTTTTTGGGATTTTTTATGGCGTTTTAGCCATCGTAGCTATTATTTATTTCTTCTTCTTTTTAGGATTGAAAGAATCTACGTTTTTATATTACAGTTTGTATGTTGTTTCTGTAGGTTTATTGCAATTTGCATTAGATGGATATTTCTATCAATACATAACTCCTGGTGGCGGTTGGTTTTCCAATCATGCAGTACTGTTTTTAGCCATTATAGGAGCCTTTTTATCGGGGAAATACAGTGAATTGTTTTTGAAAATTAAGACATACAGTAAAACCATCTATTTGATGTATAGAGTAAGTTATGTTTTATTATTGGTTTTATTGTTTTTTGCTGTCTTTGTGCCTGTGGCTCTAATTTATTGCTATCAAATAGTAAACTTGTTGGTTTTAGTTTTCTTGTTTCTAATTGTTTTTTCAATTGGATATTTATACTATAGCAAGAAAGCTGTTGATTCCTTGTTTACAATAGGTATTTTCTTTTTGATATTAGGTTTTGGTGTTTTTATACTCAATAATTTGGGGTTGATTGAGAATACTTTTGTAACTCAAAATAGTTCTAAAATTGGAACTGGTTTAGAGGTGATTTTTCTTTCTCTTTCTATGTCAAATTTGATTCGAAAATTGAAGAATGAAAAAGAAGAATTCAACCGAATTGCTTTGGTGAAATCGGAAGAAATGAATGAACTAAAATCTTATTTTTTATCGAATATTAGCCATGAATTGCGTACGCCACTGAATGCTATTAGCAATTTGATTGAAAACGTTTCTAGTGAGGTTAAAGATAAAAAAGTAAAGAAAAACTGTGAAGTCATTAAATATTCGGCTCAGAGTTTACTGGGTTCTGTAAATGATATTTTGGATTTTTCTAAAATTGAAAAAAATGAGTTAAGGCTGGAGAATAAAGAGTTTGATTTACTAAAGGTTCTAAAAGATGTAAAGTACAATGCGAAAGTCAAATCAAAAGATAAAGGCTTGAAATTTAGTTTTACAAAGCCAGATTTAGCGATTTCCAATCTTATTGGCGATGAAAATAGATTGTTTCAAATTCTAAATAATGTTTTAAATAATGCTATAAAATTTACTTCGGATGGATTTGTTGATTTTAAGGTTGAAGTTGAAAAGAAATCAGATACTATTGCAGCCGTAAAAATGATTGTTACCGATTCAGGTGTTGGGATAGCCAAAGAAAAAATGGATAGTTTGTTCGATTCTTTTTCTCAACATAGTATTGATAATAAACGAAAATTTGGAGGACTAGGGTTGGGGCTTTATATTGTAAAAACCTTGGTGGACATGCAAGATGGACTTTTAGAAATTCAAAGTGAAGTGAATAAAGGAACCGTTTGCACCATTACATTGGATTATGAAATTGTAACAAAAAAGATAATTCCAAATGTTCCCGTGGTTGAATCAGCAGTTTGCGATTTGGGCGGTAAAACTCTTTTGGTTGTTGAAGATAATGCGATGAACCAAATGGTGATTAAAATGATCACTAAAAAATGGTTGAACACAACAGTTGTTTATGCTAATAATGGACAGGAAGGTTTAGATGCTTTTGCAAATAATAAAATTGATTTAGTTTTAATGGATCTTCAAATGCCTGTTATGGATGGTTACGAAGCTACAATTGCGATTAGAAATGGGGAAGTTGGTGCAGAAAATGCAAACATTCCTATTGTTGCCGTGACCGCAGATGTAATGGAAAGTACCAAATTGCGTGTGGCAGAGATAGGAATGAATCATTATTTGTCTAAACCAATCAATAAAGAATTATTGTATCAGGTAGTTAGTCAGATGGTTAATTAAAAAGCAAACGAACATAAACATGCTTAATTCCTTTTTTGTCTGAATCTCTTTCGTCAATTTCTAGAATATCAGTTAGGGATTTTAACATAGGAGTTAATTTTGTAAAGCCATAATTTCTAGGGTCAAACTCTGGTTTTTTCTTTACAATTAAGTTTCCTACATCTCCTAGGAAAGCCCAACCGCTATCATCGGCAATATCGTCAATAGAATCTTCGATCAAATCAATGGTAGGTTCGTCAATTTTATTGAGCGGTTTTTGTGTTGGTTTTTCAGGAGTTTTAGTCGTAGTTTTTTCAACTGGTTTTTTGTTGTCGATAATGGTTTTAGGCGCTTTTTTCTTGATGGCTCCATCTAAAACTTCGATAAATACAAATCGATCACAGGCACTAATAAACGGTTTTGGTGTTTTTTGTTCTCCAATTCCAATGACTTTCATGCCAGATTCTCTAAGGCGAATGGCTAAACGAGTAAAATCAGAATCGCTGGAAACAATGCAAAAACCATCCAGTTTTCCTGAATATAACAAATCCATTGCATCGATGATTAAAGCAGAATCAGAAGAATTTTTGCCCGTAGTATAGCTGTATTGCTGAATAGGAGTAATGGCGTGTTCCAGTAAAACCGCTTTCCAGCCATTGGCATTGGGTTTAGTCCAGTCGGCATAGATGCGTTTGGTGGTGGGAGTTCCGTATTTTGTAATTTCTTCCATCATGCCTTTTACATTGCTGTACGGAACATTGTCGGCATCAATTAATACGGCTAATTTAAGTTCTTTAGTGTTTTGTGGCATGACATTTATTTTGAGTGCTAAAGATAGTAATTCTTTATTCTGAAAATGTCCTGCACTGTCTTTTAAAGTTTTGTTAACGCTGGTTTTTAATGAACGGTTTGGTTTTTATTTCCTCAAAATTTTCTCCATAGACTTTCCTTTAGCTAATTCGTCAATCAATTTGTCTAAATAACGAATTTGCTGCATGAGTTTGTCTTCAATTTCTTCAACACGATAACCGCAAATAACTCCCGTAATTTTAGAAACATTCGGATTGATTTGTGGGGCTTGGGCAAAGAAAGTTTCAAAATCGGTTTTGTTGTCAAGGAGTTCTTGCAGGCTTTTTTCGTTATATCCTGTGAGCCAAAATATAATTTCATGAACTTCTTGTTTGGTACGGGATTTTTTCTCCGCTTTGGTAATGTAATGAGGATAGACTGAGGCAAAGGGCATTTTATAGACTCTGGTGTTGTTCATTTTGTTTGTTTTTATGGTTTTAGAACCCTGTTAGAGTTTAAAACTCTAACAGGGTTGCGAGATGTTTAAT
>NCET01000099.1 GCA_002280815.1 Flavobacteriales bacterium 32-34-25
TTCCTATTTGTTTGCAATTTCGATGGTTTCGGCTATGGGAGGATTGCTTTTTGGTTATGACTGGGTAGTAATAGGTGGAGCAAAACCTTTTTACGAACGTTTTTTTGATATTGCTACATCGGCAAATTTGCAAGCTTGGGCTATGAGTTCGGCTTTAGTTGGTTGTATTTTAGGTGCTGTGGTATCTGGAGTAATTAGTGATAAATTTGGTCGTAAGTGGCCTTTGTTGCTTTCTGCATTTCTATTTACTGTTGCTTCTTTGGGTACAGGATTAGCTTCAACTTATTGGATATTTGTTGTTTTTAGAATAATAGGAGGGGTAGGTATCGGATTGGCATCGGCACTTTCACCAATGTATATTGCCGAAGTGGCTCCGTCACATTTAAGAGGACGTTTTGTTTCTTTAAATCAAATGACACTTGTTTTTGGGATTCTTGCAGCACAGATTGTTAATTTATTGATTGCCGATAAAGTTCCAGCAGGAGTAAGTGATGAATTCATTCGTTCGTCATGGAACGGACAAATGGGCTGGCGTTGGATGTTTTTTGCATGTGCTGTGCCTTCTGTCGTTTTTTTTATTTTGGTATTTACACTTCCTGAAAGCCCTCGTTGGTTGATGAAAGCAGGCAAACAAGAAAAAGCTTTTCCGACTCTTAATAAAATTGGAGGTGAGGCTTACGCTCGTGAAGAAATGGCTAATATACAAGCTACTTTAGACGATGTAACTGAAAAGATTGATTTCAAGGCACTTTTTAATCCTAAATTCCGTAATGTATTGTTGATTGGAATTGTGGTGGCCGTTTTCCAGCAATGGTGTGGAATTAATACCGTTTTTAATTATGCCGAAGAAATTTTTACCGCTGCTGGTTATGGTGTGAGTGATACCTTGTTTAATATTGTGATTACTGGAACGGTTAATCTGGTATTTACTTTGGTTGCTATGTTTACTGTGGATAAATGGGGAAGAAAAAAACTAATGGTTTTTGGCGCAGCTGGTTTAGCGATTACTTATTTGCTTTTAGGTAGTGCTTTTTATTTTGAGTTGAAAGGTGTGGCTGTTCTTTCGTTGGTAGTAGTGGCTATTGGTATTTATGCGATGTCTTTGGCGCCGATAGTATGGGTAATTCTTTCTGAAATTTTCCCTAATCGTGTGCGTGGTGCAGCTATGGCTTTGGCAACTTTTGCTTTGTGGATTGCTTGTTTTATACTTACGTATACTTTTCCGTTACTTAATGAATCCTTTGGAGCAGCTGGAACTTTCTGGGTCTATGCAGTAATTTGTGTTTTTGGATTTTTGTTTATTCTAATAAAATTACCTGAAACAAAAGGAAAAACACTGGAAGAAATTGAAGAAGAATTAGTGAAGTAATTTCATCGGTTTCTTTTTATCGGAACAAACTTTAATTATTAAACAGTAGAATATGAAAAACAGGAAAATTTTGTCAATTATTATTGCCTTTTGTTGCTCAACATTTCTTTTTGCTCAAAACAAAAATGAAAATGTGAGGATCAACCAACTTTTTAATTTTGGTTGGAAATTCCAAGCAGGAGAAGTTACTAATGCCCAAGATTTGACTTTTAATGACAGTGACTGGCGCAAGCTGGATTTGCCACACGATTTTCAGTTTGAACAACCTTGGAACAAAGAAGCCAACCGTGGGCGTGGATTTAAAGATTTGGGTACAGGTTGGTATCGAAAAACATTCAAAGCCGATGCGAGTTGGGTTGGAAAACAAGTATTTATGGATTTTGAAGGGATTATGCTGCATGGTGAAGTTTGGCTAAACGGAACGAAAATAGGAGGAACTAGTTATGGTTATCTTGGTTTCGAATCTAATATATCTGAACTTATTAAATATGATACTGACAATGTAGTTGCTGTTCGTTCTTCTACAGAAGGCGGCTCTCGTTGGTACACTGGTGGCGGATTGTTTCGCGATGTGCATTTGGTGGTAAAAGATCCTGTGTCTATTGCGCGCCATGGTATTTTTATCACTACTCCAAAAATCACGAATCAGAATGCCGAAGTGAATGTACAAGTAGAAGTGGCGGGAATTAAAAACAAAGAATATGAACTGGAAATTAATACCAAAATATTCGCTCCAAATGGAAAACAAGTTGCTGAAACCAAAACTTTGGCTCCTAAAAAGTCATTCCTTGTAGAAGTAGAAGTTCCATTACCAAAGATAAATATTGCAAATCCGCAGCTTTGGTCTTGCGAAACACCTAATTTGTATTCAGCAGAAGTGTCATTAGTATTAAATGGAAAAGTGGTTGATAAACTTACTGAGAAGTTTGGAATCCGCACTATTGAGTATTCGAAAGAATTTGGATTAAAATTGAATGGGAAAAAAGTTTTTCTTAAAGGTGTCGCCAATCACCATGATTTAGGTGCTGTAGGTGCAGCTGCACACGAAACAGCCATTGCCAGAATGATGGATCAATTAAAAGCTTTTGGTTTTAATCACATTCGAACTTCTCATAACCCCTATTCAGAGTCCTTTTTTAGGCTAGCTGACGAGAAAGGAATTTTAGTGGTTGATGAATTGTACGATAAATGGGGAAGCATTCAGGCTTGGGCAGGAAGTGCAAAATGGAATGACATCTGGTACGATAACATCAAAGAATGGATTAAACGCGACCGTAATCATCCGTCGGTTATTATGTGGAGTTTTGGAAACGAATTGCAATTTCAAGAAGAAAGATGGAACTGGCCAACAACAGATTGGGGAATAACTACTTATAAAATCATGGATGTAGTGGCTAAACGCTACGATCCAACCCGTAAAACTACAGTTGCCATGTATCCCGCTCGTGCAGGAGGGATTATTAGAGCCAACCCGGATTTCCGTATCAAAGAAAACATCGTTCCACCCGAATTGTCAACAGTTACTGATATTGCTAGTTTTAATTACACCTGGGAAGATTATCAGGAATATCTAAAACACGCACCTGATATGATTGTTTACCAAAGTGAAGCGGTAACCAATGAATTGGCTGCACCTTACTTTGGAATGGACAGAGAAAAAATGGTAGGACTGGCCTATTGGGGTGGAATCGAATATTGGGGAGAATCTCAAGGTTGGCCTAGAAAAGGCTGGAACTATTCGTTTTTTAATCATTCGATGGAACCTTTTCCACAAGCTTGGTTGACCAAAAGTATTTTTACGGATGAACCTTTAGTTTATATCGGTATTGTAGATAATGAAGGAGAATCGAAAATGTGGAACGATCAAGTGGTGGGACAAAAAGTGATTTCGGCACATTGGAATCGTGTAGAAGGGAATAAATACAATTTGTACACCTATACTAATGCTGATGAGGTAGAATTATTAGTGAACGGAAAATCGATTGGTGTACAAAAAAACAGTACTGAAGTAACAAAACGCAATACTATTTACTGGAAAGATGTTCCATATTCAGCGGGTAAAATTACAGCTATTGCTCGAAAAGGAGGAAAAGAAGTTGCTCGTCACGAAATGCAAACCACTGGAAAAGCAGTTGCTATAAAATTAGAAACAGAAAATCCAAATTGGAAAGCAGATGGTATGGATCTTCAATATGTTAAAGTATATGCCGTGGACAGTAAAGGAAATAAAGTGCCAACTGTTGCAGGAGAAGTGACATTTGATGTTAGCGGCCCTGCAACCATAATCGCGGTAGATAATGGAAATCATTCTAGCGATGATTTGTTTGCTGGTAATAAAAAGATATTTCATAATGGTTTTGCAATGGCTATTTTGCGTTCAGCACAAAAGGGAGGCACTGTAAAACTGAAAGTTTCAGCTACTGGACTGAAAGGTGTTGGGAAAACCTTTACTGTAAAATAATATTAACTCTGGAATTAATATCTTTTTCTATGAAAAAATATAGACACATACTTTTATTGTTTTTACTTTTATTACAGACCACTTTGCTATCGGCGCAAGATTTCATGACCAATATTCCGGCTCGAAAACAAACAAGTTTAAACGGCAAGTGGCAGGTTATTATCGATCCTTATGACGTTGGAATTAAATCTTGGAAAGCTTTATACAAAGACAAAAAGCCAGTTGAGAAATCCGATTTTTATGAATACTCTTTCGATGGTGGACCTGTATTTGATGTTCCTGGGGATATTAATTCGCAATTGCCGGAACTTAAAAACTATGAATCTACTGTCTGGTACAAGAAAACTTTTGTGGCTCAAAAACAAGTTGGAAAACGTTTGTTCTTGTATTTTGATGCCGCCAACTATATCACCGACGTTTTTTTGAATTCGGAAAAAATAGGCAGTCATGAAGGAGGTTTTACTCCTTTTCAATTTGAAATCACCGATAAAATAAAAGACGGTGAAAATTCGATTATTGTGCGCGTGAACAACGAGAGACAAAAAGATGGTGTTCCTGCAACAGGTTACGATTGGTTGAACTATGGAGGAATTACCCGTGACGTGAGATTGGTGGAAACGTCTTCGGTATATATTGACGATTATTTTATTCAATTGGAAAAAGGTTCAAAAAACCAAGTTTTAGGATATGTAAAATTAGCTGGAGTAACATCGCCTCAACAAATAAAAGTACAAATTCCTGAAGCTAAAATCAATTTGGTTTTAAAAACTAATGCCGAAGGTTATGCAGCGGTAAAATTTCCAGCAAAATTATCACTTTGGAGTCCAAAAAAACCAAAATTGTATCAAGTAAAAATTAGCTGTGAAAGCGATGCCGTGTCTGAAGCAATAGGATTTAGAAGTATTGAAACCAAAGGAACTGATATTTTACTCAACGGTGAATCCGTTTTCCTAAAAGGAGTAAACATTCATGAAGAAATTCCACAAAGTAAAAGTCGTGCTTATTCCGAGTCGGATGCTCTGATGTTGCTTACTTGGGCAAAAGATTTGGGTTGCAATTTTATACGAACCTCTCATTATCCTCATAACGAAAATATGGTGCGTATGGCAGAACGAATGGGCTTTATGATTTGGGAAGAAGTTCCCGTTTTTCAGTCAATTAGTTTTGATAAAGAACCAACGCAAAAGTTGATGAATTTGCAACTCAAAGAAATTTTACGTCGCGATAAAAACCGTTGTGCCATTATCACTTGGAGCATGGCTAACGAAACTCCACAGGGATCTAAAAATCGTACCCAAGCTATTGCCGATATGGCTAAACTTTGCCGTAGTATAGACAACACTCGCCTTATTTCGGCGGCTTTCAATAATATAAAATACCAAGGTAACAAAGTTATAATTGAGGATGATTTGATTAATTCGTTGGATGTGATTGGTATCAATGAATATATTGGTTGGTACAAGCCTTGGTTTAAAGCACCGTCTGAAATAGAGTGGGTTTCTAATTATAACAAACCCGTTATTATGAGTGAATTTGGATGCGAAGCCTTGTATGAAAATCATGGGCCTGCGGATGTTGCAAGTTCATGGAGTGAAGAATATATGGAGCAATTTTATAAAGATCAGATTACGATGTTGAAAAACATCCCGTTTTTGCGTGGTACCTGTCCGTGGATATTAGCCGACTTTCAATCGCCGCTTCGTTTGCATCCCACGTTTCAAAAAGGATGGAATCGCAAGGGTTTACTTTCTGATAAAGGCGAAAAGAAAAAAGCTTGGTATGTCTTAAAAGCTTTTTATTCTGAAGAGAAGCCAGTTAAAAATTAAAAAAAAAATTAAGTCATAAAAAAGGGATGTGAAATGTTTTGATACATTTTACATCCCTTTTAATTTTAAAGTATTTGTCATTTTAAGAATGTCCTAAGTTTAGGATTCGTTTCCGTCTCCTAAGGAGCTTCACTTCAAAGAATAATAGGTTTTGTATATGTTCTAGGGATGATTTTTTAGTCCATTTATATTTATCAAGGTTTTAATTTACTTTGTAGACAGCTTATAAATAGTAAGTTGCGTGTATTGCTCTCCAGGTCTCAATACAGTCGATGGAAAATTAGGTTTGTTGGGAGAATCAGGGAAATGTTGGGCTTCAAGGGCTAATCCCATATTTTTTCCAAAAATAATGTTGTCAGTTCCTGTGATGGAGCCATCCATATAATCTGCTGTGTAAAGTTGTACCCCGGGTTCGGTGGTGTAAACTTCCATAAAACGTCCAGAAGTTGCATCGAAAACTTCGGCTGCTTTGGATAGTTCGCTTTCTTTTTTCTTACGGAGTACAAAATTCATATTGTAGCCATTGGGAAGGTTTTTAATTCTTTTACCAATTTTTTCCGCTTTTGTAAAATCAAAATCAGTGCCTGTAACTGGAGCAATTTCTCCGGTTGGAATCCAAGAGGAATCTGTTGGCGTAATCGAATCGGCAAAAATGGTTAATTCGTGACCCAAAATATTTTCCTTATTTCCCGTAAGGTTAAAATACCCATGATGTGTCAAATTAAGAATCGTTGGTTTGTCGGTTTGGGCTTCATAATAAATCTTGAGTTCATTGTCGTTGTTCAATACATAAGTGACTTTTATATTAAGATTTCCAGGATAACCTTCTTCCATGTCTTTGCTCAAATATTGAAGAACCACACTCACAGCATCGGATTCGGTAATTTCGGATGCATCCCAAACTACTTTATCAAAACCTTTTTTACCTCCATGCGAATGATTTGGATTATCATTTGGCGCAAGCTGGTATTGAATATTGTCAATTGTAAAACTGGCTTTGGCTATTCGATTGGCATAACGCCCAATAATTGCACCCATAAATGGCGAATTTTGTGTTTCATATTGCTTGAAATTGTCAAAACCCAAAACAATGTTTTCCATTTTTCCATTGCGATCTGGGGCGAGCATACGGGTGACGATGGCTCCATAATTGGTAATTTCGACAATCATACCTTTCGAATTTGTCAGTGTGTATAGATACACTTCTTTTCTGCCAGTTTCTCCCCATATTTTTTTCTCAATAGAGGGAGGAGTTTGAGATTGGGCAGTAAATAATAGATTCAATGCCATAAGAACAAGTGTTAAGTATTTGAAAAACATATCTTATTGGTTTTTTACTAGTGTGATATCATCCACTAGACAAAAAGCATTTGCTGTACCATCTGCTAAGAAACCAATTTCCACTTTTCCGTCTTTGATCATAACATTTGTTATACTTATGGTTTGCCAAGCTGTGCTTTCATTCTTGATACTGTAATTGAATTTGTTGCTGTTGCTTGAAGCGTACATTTCTAAATTATTGAAACCAGTACTGTTTTTTATTTTGGCAGTCATTGTATACGTTCCATCTTCCAATTTTACATAAGGCGAAGAACTAATGTTTTGAGATATTTTTCGCTTGAAATTTACTTTATCACTAATATTTAAACTTTTTTCGCCAATTACAATTTTTCGGTCACTCTCCGTATTGTAATAGTTTAAAACTGGAGAGTTAGTACTGTCAAGGCTAATTCTATTACCTTCAAGTACTTCAGTAGCCCAACCCGTTAATTGTATTTGTACCGGTTTAACATAGCTTGGAATATATTTTCGATCTGCTTCGAAACTTCCGTTTTTTACATAATTGTTATCTTGAGCTACATTCCATAAACCAGTGTTAGCATCGAGATTCCATGAACCAAGAGAATTAAAATAAGGCGTTTTTCCATCAAATGATAGAGGAAACCATTGATTGTATCCAAGACCATTTCCGGCAAAGTTGGCCCAACGATCACCGCAGTAAATAACAGTTTCTTTTTCGCTACCCTTTACGTTAATGAAGAACCCCGTTTGTGTAATATGCGCATAATCTTCGGAAGCGCCATCGGTAATCAACATTTCATTGGTTGGTAAATATGGGCCTCTGATGTCATCGGCAACTAGATAATAGGCATGAGAGGAATCCCATCCATATAAATTAGAGGCGTATAAATAAAATTTACCTTGATATTTAAACATACAGTTTCCTTCTCTTCCATTACCTTTAAAAACTTGTGTGCAATCCAATAGATTGACTTTTCCGTCTTTAACACCAATTTCAGAGACATATATTTTGTGTCGTCCTCTTCCATAAGAATATACCAGATAGGATTTTCCAGTATCTTCATCTGTAAACACCGTTTGATCCCCCGTATTGCTGGTGCCAATCATTGATTCCATACTTATTTCCTGATGCCAAGTGAATGTTCCTGCTGGCGAATCGGACACAGCAAACAATACTTTATTGCCATGCTGTACTACCATTGCATATTTTTTCAACTCTTTTATATAAGCAACTCCTAAACGCCCCACCCAGGTTTTTCCTTTTTTATTGGTTTCGGCTTTAGTTAAAACATCAGCTTCAAACGTCCAGTTCACTAAATCGGTAGAAGTATAGCATGTTACCGATTCAAATGTAGCGTTCGGTAGTGTTACAGACGGGTCTTTGCGATAAGCATCCGTTTCCTCATAATTGACACCATACCAATAGTATTTTTTTACTCCCGAAATTGGATCTGTGAATTTAAAAATACCACCACCTTGACTTTTG
>NCET01000472.1:0-1847 GCA_002280815.1 Flavobacteriales bacterium 32-34-25
ATTGACGGACTCGCGGCGGGAACTTCGGCTATTTCGGTACTGGCGTTAGCAATTTTTACTTTCGTTTCAGGAAATATTATTTTTTCTAATTATCTCAATATAATGTATATCCCTAATTCGGGGGAAATGACGGTATTTATTGCCGCTTTTGTGGGATCTCTCATTGGATTTTTATGGTATAACTCCTATCCCGCATCGGTATTTATGGGAGATACAGGAAGTTTAACTATTGGGGGAATTATTGCAGTTTTAGCAATTGCCGTTCGAAAAGAATTATTGATTCCTTTATTGTGCGGAATTTTCTTGGTCGAAAATTTATCAGTGGTTTTACAAGTAGCTTATTTTAAATATACCAAGAAACGTTTTGGCGAAGGCCGAAGAATTTTCCTGATGTCGCCATTACATCATCATTATCAAAAGAAAGGCTACCACGAAAGTAAGATTGTTACCCGATTTTGGATTGTAGCCATCATGTTAGCGATACTTTCCATTGTTACCTTAAAACTAAGATAAGATGAGATTAGTAGTATTAGGCGGAGGCGAAAGCGGAGTGGGTACAGCCATTCTGGGAAAGGAAAAAGGATATGATGTTTTTGTATCTGATTTTGGAAAAATAAAAGAAAGTTACAAAGAAGTTCTTATAAAAAAAGGTATCGATTGGGAGGATGAAAAGCATACAGAATCCCTAATCTTAAATGCTGATGTGGTGATGAAAAGCCCTGGGATTCCGGAGAAAGCGCCCATCGTTAAAAAACTAGTCGAAAAAGGAATTCCGGTAATTTCTGAAATCGAATTTGCAGCTCCTTTTACTAAAGCGATTACAATAGGAATAACAGGAAGTAACGGGAAAACTACTACCACGATGTTGACTTATCATCTTCTTCAATCGGCAGGATTGAATGTAGGTTTGGGCGGGAATATCGGAAAAAGTTTTGCTGAGCAGGTTGCTGAAGATAAGTACGATAGTTATGTGTTAGAGTTGAGTAGTTTTCAGTTGGACGGAATTATAAATTATAAGCCGCATATCGCCATTATAACTAATATCAGTCCGGATCATTTAGATCGATACGATTATAAATATGAGAATTACATTGATTCGAAATTTCGAATAACAATGAACCAGACTGAAGAGGATTATCTCATTTATGATGCAGATGATGAAGCGATTTCAGAATGGTTACAAAAGAATAAAACAAGAGCAAAATTAATTCCTTTCTCATTGACAAAAACATTTGAAGAAGGAGCCTTTATAAAAAACAATACAATGGAAGCAATAATCAATCAAGAGGAATTTAAAATGGAAACAGAATCAATTGCCTTGGAAGGAAAACATAATTTAAAAAATGCCATGGCAGCAACTTCTGTAGCAAAATTGATGCAAATTAGAAAAGCAACAATTCGCGAAAGTCTATCTAATTTTCAAGGTGTTGAACACCGTCTTGAGAAAGTATTGAAAATCCAAAATGTACAATACATCAATGATTCGAAAGCAACAAATGTAAATGCTACTTTTTTTGCTTTAGACAGTATGAATACGCCAACAGTTTGGATTGTGGGTGGTGTTGATAAAGGAAATGATTATAATGAATTAATGGCTTTAGTTCGTGAGAAAGTAAAAGCTATTATTTGTCTTGGAGTGGATAATGCGAAAATTATTAACGCTTTTGGAAATGTAGTTGACATTATGGTTGAAGTAAATACAATGAGCGATGCTGTGAGAATGGCACAACGTATTACCGAAAAAGGAGATACGGTTTTACTGTCTCCAGCTTGTGCTAGTTTCGACTTGTTTGAAAACTATGAAGATAGAGGACGTCAATTTAAAGATGCAGTGCATAATTTGTAAA
>NCET01000472.1:1855-2568 GCA_002280815.1 Flavobacteriales bacterium 32-34-25
ATACGGTTTTACTGTCTCCAGCTTGTGCTAGTTTCGACTTGTTTGAAAACTATGAAGATAGAGGACGTCAATTTAAAGATGCAGTGCATAATTTGTAAATTCTTGATTTTAGATATTAGATTTCAGAATTTAGATTTTTGACTGAGATTAATTACACAAAGGATTTATGTATGACAACAAATGAACTCAAGCAAAGGACAAAGAAATTTTCTTTGATGGTAATTGATTTAGTTGAAAAACTGCCAAATTTAATTTCGACAAAAGTTGTTGCAAATCAATTAGTAAGAAGTGGAACTTCTGTTGGTGCTAATTATAGAGCAGTTTGTAGAGCTAGAAGTGATAGAGAATTTGTTTCTAAAATGAATATAGTTTTAGAAGAGGCGGATGAAACTTTATTTTGGATAGAAATTATTATTGAAAAACAATGGTTTAGTAAGTCAGAATTAGATTCTATTTGGAAAGAAGGAAATGAGCTAACTGCAATTTTTGTAAGTACATTGAAGACGGTTAATAATCGAATAAATCAAAAGTAAATCTAAAATCTAATATCAGAAATCTAAAATATAAACTAAAAAATGAAACAACTAATTAGCAGATTAAAAGGAGATAAAGGTATTTGGTCATTTGTGGCCTTATTGGCTTTGTTTTCCTTTATGCCTGTTTTTAGTGCCAGTAGTAATTTGGCTTATTTGGGTCATGGAACAGGAAATACT
>NCET01000473.1 GCA_002280815.1 Flavobacteriales bacterium 32-34-25
TCAATGATTCTAACCGTTCCATAACCACCTTTTACACACCAAATAGCTTTGATGTTTGGATTGTCCAGCTGTGTTTGAAAATCGGCAGTTCTTTCTTCGTCCGTTCCAGCCAGTTGGTTGTTGTCAAGTCCAATACTTTTTCCGATAACCACTTCAAGTCCCCAACTATGCAGTAAATCAATAGCGGGTTGCAGGTGGTTGTCAGTATATTTTCTGGCGGTGGCTACAATGGCAACGGTGTCTCCTTTTTGTAAAGCGGCTGGTGTAATCATGTGTTTTTGGGCTTGACTGTTGAAAGATTGAAAAATAATAATCAGGAATACGCTAATGGTTCGGTTTAAAACTAAAAATCGAGGAGTAGGCATAGTGGTGTTTTTCCTGAATAAATAAAAATTGAGTATGCTTTTGCGAAGCATCAAAACAAAGATAGCTAAATTCAAAAATAATTTGCTCTTAGTTTTACAAAATGGATTAAATTTACTACAGTCCTTTAAATTGAGTTAGTTATGCCAATGCTAAGACGAATTGTAATAGTTGTTTTTTTGTTTTTATACCAAATAGGGTTTTCACAGCAAAAAAGCTATCGAATTCATACGGTAGCCTTTTATAATTTCGAAAATCTTTTTGACACTATAAATGATCCAAGTACAAATGATGATGAATGGACTCCGAAAGGGGAACAACATTGGACTGCCAAAAAATACCAGCAAAAATTGAAGAATTTAACTCGCGTTTTAACCGAAATTGGCAAACCTGAAAACACCAATTCGCCTACTTTTATTGCAGGTTCCGAAATTGAGAATCGAGGCGTACTGGAAGATTTAGTAAAACAACCTCAAATGGCTTTGCAAGATTATGGAATCATTCATTTTGATTCGCCCGATAAAAGAGGGATTGATGTGGCTTTGTTGTTTCTAAATAAATATTTCTCGCCTACTTCTTACACTAATATTCCGCTTCGTATTTATAAAAAAGAAGTTCAAAATCAGGAATTGGTTTCCTCTTCAGAAGATGATGATGAAGTCGTTCAAAACACTTATGATAATCGGGTTTTTACTCGTGACCAACTCTTAATTACAGGTTTTCTGGAAGGTGAAGAGATTCATATTATTGTTAATCACTGGCCATCGCGTTCTGGTGGAGAGAAAAAATCAAGTCCGTTTAGGGAAGCAGCGGGAATGCTGAATCGAAAAATAATTGACTCTTTGCAAAAAATAAATCCCAATGCCAAGGTAATTACTATGGGCGATTTGAACGATGGCCCTTTCAATAACAGCATTAAAAAAATCCTTGGAGCTAAAGCTCAAAAACAAGAAGTTCCTGAGTTTGGAATCTACAATCCATTTGAGGAAATGGCTAAAAAAGGCTTAGGAACTATTGCTTTTAGAGATTCCTGGGATATTTTCGACCAAATTTTGCTTACACAATCATTAATAAAAAGTGATTATTCGACTTATCAATATTGGAAAGCAGGCATTTTCAACAAAAGTTATTTGATTCAAAATTCCGGACAATACAAAGGTTATCCCAAACGGCATTCGGCTACCGAAGTGGGTTTTAGCGATCACTTTCCCGTTTATATTTATCTGATTAAAGAAGCCAAATGATATTTTTTGTTTGCCACACAAAGACTCGCAAAGAAAACGCTAAGTTTCGCAAAGATTTTTTTGAAAAGATTTTTCTTTGTGTGTCTTTGTGATTTTCTTTGCGAATCTTCGTGAAACCAAAATTGAAACCAAAATTCTTTTTTTCGTACCTTAGCTTTTCTTAAAAAACAACTCAAAATGGCAATTTCAAGACCTTTTAATCTTACCAAATGGATTGACGAAAACCGTCAATT
>NCET01000474.1 GCA_002280815.1 Flavobacteriales bacterium 32-34-25
TCATTAAAAAAGTCCTCCTTGAATATTATTTCTAATTTTCCCTAAATGCTTATAAGCTTTATCGGTAACTTCTCGCCCACGAGGTGTACGCATAATAAAACCTTCCTGAATTAAAAATGGTTCATATACTTCTTCAATAGTTTCGCTGCTTTCAGAAACTGCAGTTGCCAAAGTACTCAATCCAACAGGACCACCTTTAAACTTATCGATTATGGTATTTAATATTTTATTGTCCATTTCGTCTAATCCGTGCGCATCTACATTCAGTGCTTGCAAGGCATATTTAGAAATTTCAATATCAATAGTTCCATTGCCTTTTATTTGGGCAAAATCACGAACTCTTCTTAATAACGCATTCGCTATTCTAGGTGTTCCACGACTTCTACCTGCAATTTCTATAGCTGCTTCCATAGAAATTGGCATTTTTAAAATAGAGGCACTTCTTTGTACAATGGTAGTCAACAATTCTACTGTGTAATATTGTAATCTTGATGAGATTCCAAAACGTGCACGCATAGGTGCCGTTAAAAGCCCTGAACGAGTCGTAGCTCCTATTAAGGTAAAAGGATTCAAATTAATCTGAACCGTTCTTGCGTTAGGCCCCGATTCAATCATGATATCAATTTTAAAATCCTCCATTGCCGAATACAAATATTCTTCGACTATAGGACTCAAACGATGAATTTCGTCAATAAACAAAACATCTCTTTCTTCAAGATTAGTCAACAAACCAGCTAAATCTCCTGGTTTATCCAAGACTGGACCAGAAGTAATTTTGATACCAACTTCTAACTCATTTGCCAAAATGTTAGCCAAAGTCGTTTTTCCTAATCCTGGAGGACCATGAAACAAAGTATGATCTAAGGCTTCGTTTCGTTGATGGTCTCAATCTTTTTTCAAGATCAAGTTCTTCAGGATTGTATCCCTTTGTTGTTGGGTCTAAATTTTCATTCATGTAACAAAGATAGAAAATCCAATTAAATAGCAATTTTTATTTGGGATTTCATAACTCTATAAAACAATAAAGACTGTCTTTTCAGACAGTCTTTATAAAATATTTTTAGTGGTGTAAAACTGATTCACCTGGTTTCATTGGAACCGTTTGAGGTACAAAATCCTCTTCATGTTCTGGGTTACTGTAATCGTAAGCCCAACGGTGAACTTCAGGAATTTCACCTGGCCAGTTACCGTGTATGTGTTCTACTGGAGTTGTCCATTCTAATGTAGTAGACTTCCAAGGATTTTGAACTGCTTTCTTACCGTAGAAAATACTAGCAAAGAAATTATACAAGAAAACCAATTGGAAAGCTCCACCAACTAATGCAAAAAGAGTAATCAATACGTTTACATTTTGCAAATCATCAAATAATGGAAAGTTAGTATTTGTATAATAACGTCTTGGTAAACCAGCTAATCCAATAAAGTGCATTGGGAAGAAAACTCCATAAGCACAAACTGCTGTAATCCAAAAGTGAATATATCCTAAATTTTTATTCAACATTCTTCCGAACATTTTAGGGAACCAGTGGTATATACCAGCAAACATTCCGTAAAGTGCAGAGATACCCATTACTAAGTGAAAGTGAGCAATTACAAAGTAAGTATCGTGAACGTTAATATCCAAAGTACTATCTCCTAAAATGATTCCTGTTAAACCTCCTGTAATAAAAGTAGAAACCATTCCTATTGAGAACAACATTGCAGGATTCAATTGTAAGTTACCTTTCCATAAAGTTGTAATCCAGTTGAACGCTTTTACAGCAGATGGAATTGCAATCAATAAAGTGGTAAAAGTAAATACAGATCCTAAAAATGGATTCATACCTGAAATAAACATGTGGTGACCCCAAACAATTGTAGACAAGAATGCAATTGCAAGAACTGACATAATCATTGCTCTGTATCCAAAAATTGGTTTACGAGAGTTAGTTGCCATAATCTCAGAAACAAGTCCCATTGCAGGCAAGATTACGATATAAACTTCAGGATGCCCTAAGAACCAGAATAAGTGTTCGAATAAAACAGGAGAACCACCTTGGTAGTGTAAAACTTCTCCAGCAATGTAAATATCAGACAAGAAGAATGATGTTCCAAAACTTCTATCGAAAATCAATAATAAAGCTGCTGATAACAATACTGGGAATGAAATAACACCAATGATAGCTGTTACAAAAAATGTCCAGATTGTAAGTGGAAGTCTAGTCATAGACATTCCTTTAGTTCTTAAGTTAATTACTGTTACAATGTAGTTCAAAGATCCCATTAAAGAGGAAGCAATGAAAATAGCCATAGAAACTAACCATAAAGTCATACCTGTTCCAGAACCTGGAATTGCTTGTGGTAAAGCACTTAAAGGAGGATAGATTGTCCAACCTGCTGAAGCTGGTCCTGATTCAACGAATAAAGATGCTAACATAATCACAGCTGACACAAAGAACAACCAGTAAGAAATCATATTCATGAATCCAGAGGCCATATCTCGAGCACCAATTTGTAGCGGAATAAGTAAATTACTAAAAGTACCACTTAATCCTGCGGTAAGTACA
>NCET01000475.1 GCA_002280815.1 Flavobacteriales bacterium 32-34-25
ATAATCTTTCTGTTTTCTGGGGTGAGATAGTTTTGATCTGTGTATAGTTTTAGCATGAAATCAAAATATCTTTTTTAACAAAAATGGTGTTAAACTTTTCTTTATTATAACTTTCGACAGCTTGTATTATTTTCCGTTCTACGTCATAAGTTATAGGAACAAAATTATAAGATAACAAAAGACTAGTTATTTCTTCATTTGTATGTCCAAATTTTGAAGTAGAAAAATTTAATTCAACTATAATATACTTAAGTTCCTTATTTTTCAAAATATTTTCAGCACCTTTAAGTACAAAATATTCATAGCCTTCAACATCAATTTTCAAAAAATTAGGTGCCAAATTAATCAAAACATCGTCTAACTTTTTCACTTCGACACTCACAGTGTCAGTCTCAAAACCTAAAGCAACACTGTTCATTGCTCCTTTTGTATTAGAGAAATTTAAATTAGAATTTTCTGCACCAATACCTAGATTAAATACTTTTATCTTATGAGATAAACAGTTTAAACTTATATTTTTCTCTAATTTGATAACTGTTTCCGGAATTGGTTCAAAAGCAATTACGTCTGCTTTACAAATCCCTGCTGCTAATAAAGAATAATGTCCAACATTTGCCCCAATATCTACAAATAATTCATTTTCCTTTAAATTATGAATCAAAAACATAGAATCTTCATAATCAAATAATTTAAAATAAATATTAGCTACAATACCTGCATCTCCTTTTTGGGCATAAAACTTTAATCCATCTATCCAATTATACACTCTAGGTTTTCCATATACATACTGAATAAAATTAAATTTAACGTATCTAAACAAAGCTCCTAAGGGATTGTGTTTTGTAAGTGGATGAATTTTAAAACTTAAAAATCTTTTATGAAATTTATTCCAAATATATTTAACTTTCATTTTTTCCATCCTCATAATTTGTTAGCCCAATATACACTCCTTTTCCATTTTTGTTTAAAGTTTTTACTAAACTTTAAATAGTCTTTAAGGGATTCGTGTTTTACTAATTTTAAAAACAATACTAATTTATAACTTTTTAATTGTTGGGCTGTATAATGTTTTTGCAGTACATACAAAATAGTTGGTGATGGTTTGGGTTGAATAGTATCCGATTCCCATTGTTTTTTGACTGGAATCCTAAATCCTCCCATAGGCGCTTTGAGATGGGTAATTTTCAAATCTGGAAAATAAATTACATCATGTCTTCTCCATAACCAAACTCCAGAGCCTTATCAAAAGAAACCGATCTTAGACATTCTGACTTTACAAAACTATTGCCTGAACCAAAAATACCTGATTGATGAATGGTTTTATATTGTTGGATTTCATCTGGTTTGAGATATGATGTTATAACTACTTCTGCTCTATGTTGAGTTACTTTGGCAAACACCTTTTCTATTAAATTTATTTCCAACCGGTTATCATCATCATTTAGAAAAACCCATTCGCTTTCTACTTCAGCCAATGCTAAATTCCTGGCATTGCAAGCACCAGGCTGATGGGTAAAGATGTGTTTAATTACAAATGGCCAATCTTGATTTGTTAGATAATCTAATTCGGAAACACTACCTTCAATAGGATTTTGTTCTACTATAATTACTTTTTCTGGTAAATGTGTTTGTGCTGCCAGATCTTTTAAAACGTCAAATAAATATTCTTTCCGACCAATTGTTGGGATTATTACATCGATTGTTTTTTTGTCTATTGTTTTTAGAGATGACTGTACAGTAATAGCGTCTAAATTGAATTGTATTTTTTTTCTGCTCCTATAGAATAATGCGTAACATAAAGGCAGTAACGGAAATTGTTTTTCAAAAAGAAGTAAATTTAAGAATAGTAGCAACAACCAACGTTTTTTGTAATGTTGCTTTACAAATCGGAACAAAAGGTAGTTATTAGCCTGACGATTTTCTTTCAATTCCTGAGTATTATTCGATAACAACAGTGGTTCTGAATAACAAAAAAGCCCAGCCAGCATTCCTAATTTGGCAACAGAATTCAAAAAATAATCAAAATTGGCTTCCGGATTTATTTTGCTCCTCATTGCATTTAGAACCGAAGCGTGCATTCCGCCTACATCACTACTCATGAGCCAAGTTGGATAACTTACTTTTTTATTGACTTTTATAAAAGGGGATTCTTCAACATAGCCAATCGCATTGAGGATATAATTCTGGCTAGCTGTAGTATAAGAAGCCATGATTTTATGATGGTGAAAGATGGTTTTGAATTGGTTTAGATTCAAAAAAGCTTCTAATTCTATGCTGCACCAAACCAAGTACTCATTAGGATATAATTGGGCCAAATTCACTAAAACAGCTGCAATAGTATCCGATGAAAAAGATAAATCTTCCTGGTTTCTGCTGACTTTTAGAATTTTATTCTTTTTATGGTAAACTATAATCATAGTGGACTTATCCTTTGTTTTTTTAACCGCAAATTACACTAATTTTCACAGATTAACTGGTTCTTTTTTTTAAACATATACCTGTCTGCCGACAGGCAGGAGTCACATCAATTTTTAACTTTATTTTACTTGGGGTTTATCTGTTTTGTTAAAGGGCATATAAGTATAGAAAAGGATTGGAGCATTAGAGTTGGTACAGATTATTATCTATATCTTTTTACTGGTCTTGATTTTACCTCACCCCAGCCCTCTCCAAGTTGCTTCATACTTCGCAATGACAGAGAAAGATAGGGAAATACTATTGTAACACAACTCTCTAACTCATATTAAAAACATGCTCTGAGAAGCCTCCAATAACATTTTACTAAATTGGAAAACTACATTATCCATTTTCTTTTTTGCTTGATCAAAAAAGAAACAAAAAAATCAAGTCTTACGCTTCCTCGTCGGTCAAATTAGTTTTCGAATACTAAAAGAAAATAACTCGAAATAACTCGCTGCGCTCAAACAGATTTTCTTTTTACGTATTCTTCAAACATTTGACACTCGACTGCGAAAGCTAAGGACAATTCAAACCCCAGAAAAAACAAATTTAATTTATAATTGGCAAATATCAACGTCCTTTTATATTGCTCTTGTTAGAATAAAAAATGTCGCCTTGAACTGACAACAGACAGACTAAACATTTTTATTATTTATCTTTTCCATCAATTCTTGATAAAATGCAATGTTTTCTTTTACCATATTTTTTATATTAAATTTTGCTTCTACTCTTGCTTTTGCTTGCGTTCCGATTTGTTGGCATAAAGAGTTGTTTTGGAGCAACTCCATAATTTTATTGACATACAATTCATGATTGGATGGATGTACCAAATAACCGCTTTCGCCATCTACAATTAGTTCTTGTGCCCAACCTATATTGGAATTCACTACTGCTTTTTGCATGGCCATTGCCTCTATGGTTACCATTCCTAGGGTCTCGGCATAGGTGGGGAATACACATACATTTGCTTTTTGAATGTAATCTCTAAGCTCATGGTAGGGCATTTTTCCTAAATATTCAACATTTTTTAAATCGGCTGGATTGCATTGCTTTTGCATCAATTGCCAGGTCGAATTAGAATGGGTTGTAACATCAGGAGCATCAGCACCTATTAAAAGCAATTGGGCTTCAGGAAATTGATTTCGGACTTTATGAAAAATAGCTGGCAATTCCAGAACTCCTTTTTTCCTGATAAGTGTTCCTACATAGAGTATTAGGCCAGATTCAAATTGCTCTGGTTTATTATTTTCAAATTGGGTTAGATCTAATCCGTGATGTATGGTTTGAATTGTTTTGTTTTTTATTTTAAATAGTTTTTTTGACAATTCTCCTGCAAAAGTAGTGGGGGCAATAAAAGCATCAGCTCCTAAAACTGCTAGTTTTTCAAACCAAAAATTTTTAACCTTTTGTTTTCTTTGTTCCAAATGACAAAAATAAGTATCACTACCGTGAAAACGCATTACGACAGGAACATGAAAACGCATGAATGCCGAAATTCCTGTCCAATCAGGAACTTCCAAAACATCTATATTTTCTTTTTTTATCACTGCATTACAATAATTCTCAATGTGCTTTCGATGAAAAAACCAACCAAAATATTTGTATTTTTTATTTTGAATTAAATGAATTTCAATTCCTTTCTCGATTATAACTTCCTGTGTTTGCTGACCATAAACGAATACTGTCACTTCAACTCCTTCATTGACTAAAGCTGTCACTAAGTTCTTGATACTCGTACCAATTCCAGCTGCATGAGCTATTTTAGCATGAGGGTATTCGGGGGTTAGGAAGGCTATTTTTCTCACTCCCAAGCCCTCTCCTGAGATTAGAGGAGATCGTACTTGATGGTTTTCTTT
>NCET01000100.1 GCA_002280815.1 Flavobacteriales bacterium 32-34-25
ATTGCTTGAAGTTAGATTTAAAGCATCTACAGGAGCATATCCAGTATAGCAGCTAAATAAAAATATATCTTTCACTTTCTCCAGACGTTCAATAGAAAACTTTTTGTTCTCAATACGATCTAGCTCTTGTTGGCTAAGAAATACAGCATCTTTGATGTTGAGTTTACCATCATAGAGATTAAAAGGATTTTTATCTATCACTCCCATTTTGATGCTATGTCTGCAACAAGTTTTATACATTCTCATGTATTTTACTACAGAGTTGTTTTTAATACCAATTTTACCTTTATAGTCGCTTTCATATTTAAGAAATGATTCCAGATTGTATATAAAAGCACTGGAAATCTCATTTGAAGTGATATCTTCTATTTTATATTGTTTTTTCATAAAAGTGATAAGCAATTCTTTGGAGCGTTCATATTTTTGAAGTGAGGCTTCAGAGCGCTCGCCTGCAACAACTTTTTTCTCGAAGTATTTGTTATATTTATCAATAACTTCTAATATACTTACTTCTTTGGCTTTGACTATTGTCTTAGTTTTACCTGTGAATTCATTTTTTAGTAATTGCAATGAAACTTCTAAACTTTGCTTAGTCATTTCATTAAATTTTTTTTCAATGTTTAGTTGAAGAAGATCTAAGCTATTTTTTAGCACTTTTTCTTTTTCAATTTTAAGTACATTTCTCAGGTTGTTGGTAAAGAGCCATCTTTCTTTTAAGATTGATTTACCTGTTGCCATAGTTGTGGATTTTTGATTGTAGGTAATACGAGCAAAAATTGGAGATTCTCCCTTTTTGTTCACTTTACCAGCCTTTAAATAGAAGATGATTTTTAACATGACTTCTTGTTTTTAAATTAATATTCAAATTGATTTAAAAACTATGAAAGTATCTAGTGTTTACAGGGAATTCCTGAGGAATTCTTCAGATTTAGTGACCCTGTTTTTGCTAAAAAAGGCACTAAATAAAATAGGGTCACCTATAGGGTCACTGTCCTTTGATATTATATGTGTTTTTTGACGCAGTATAAAAAACAAAAAAGCCTTTAAATACTAGTATTTAAAGGCTTTTTGACTTTTAAAGTTTCTTTTGAAACTTCATCTGGCGGAGAAAGAGGGATTCGAACCCCCGGACCTGTTACAGTCAACAGTTTTCAAGACTGCCGCATTCGACCGCTCTGCCATTTCTCCAGTATGTTGCTATCATTTCGTGATTGCGAGTGCAAATATAGAACCTTTTTTCGTTTAAATCCAAACTATTTCGAAAAAAAAATCAGCTATTTTTTGATAGCTGATTTAATGTTTTTATTATGTGGTAGTTAGCTTTAAATTATTTTTATATTTTTTTTGAAATACTAATTAATAGTTCACATATTCGGTTATTTCTAAGCCGTAACCTATCATTCCTACACGTTTTGTTTGAGCAGTATTAGAAACCAATCTTATTTTTGAAATATCAATGTCGTGTAATATTTGTGCTCCAATTCCGTAATCTTTGATATCAATAACAACTTTAGGTGCTTTCATTGTTCCTTCGGCTTGAAGGGTTTTCAATTCGGTGATTCGGTTAAGTAGGTTTACAGCTGACATATCCTGATTGATGAATATAACTGCTCCACGACCGTTTTCGTTGATTATTTTAAACATATCGTCTAATTGTTGGTCAACGTTATTGGTTAAAGTGCCTAACAAATCGTTATTAACCTGAGAAGAGTGGATTCTTGTCAAAATAGGTTCTCCTGTATTCCAGGTTCCTTTTGTTAAAGCAATATGAATTTGTTTATTTGTTATTTGCTCGTATGCTCTTAAGCGGAAAGTTCCAAAACGAGTATTAATATCAAAATCTTCTTTTTTGACAATAATACTATCGTGTTGCATTCTATAAGCAACAAGAGCTTCGATTGAAACCACTTTGATGTCAAATTTTTTAGCAATTTTCACTAATTGTGGTAAACGAGCCATAGTTCCATCCTCGTTCATTACTTCAACAATAACTCCAGCTGGTTTAAAGCCTGCTAATCGGGCAAAGTCTATTGCGGCTTCAGTGTGGCCTGTTCTTCTTAAAACACCACCTTCTTTAGCAATTAAAGGGAAAATATGTCCTGGTCTGGCTAAATCCTGTGGTTTTGTTTTAGAATCGATTAAAGAGAGTACTGTTTTTGCGCGATCGGCAGCCGAAATACCTGTTGTTACTCCGTTTCCTTTTAAATCAACTGATACTGTAAATGCAGTTTCCATATGGTCGGTATTGTTTGTGACCATTGGTTTTAAATCTAATTCTTTACAGCGTTTTTCGGTTAATGGAGTACAAATTAATCCACGACCATGTGTGGCCATAAAGTTGATCATTTCAGGAGTAACTTTCTCAGCTGCAGCTAAAAAATCACCTTCATTTTCTCTGTCCTCATCATCAACAACTAAGATTATTTTTCCTTGACGGATATCTTCGATTGCTTCTTCAATTGTATGGAGTTGTATTTTATCTTTGACCATTTTCGGTTGTTTTTTTCTTGTTAGATGTAAGTTTTTGTATTAGTTTTTGAGCAGGTGCCAGTACAACATCCATATTGATTAAACCAATGTCGTTTGTTGCTCTATAAGTTAATAATATGGCTAGTGGTGTAAGTATTATCGAAGACATCCAGGAGCCTAAAAATGGAGTTATTCCGTTTTCTTGTGCAAATCTTTTTCCAAAAGTATTCATAAAATGGAAACTGATGAATATTAATACCGCAAAAATAATAGGTAGTCCAAGTCCTCCTTTTCGAATAATTGCTCCAAGTGGTGCTCCAATGAAAAACATCATAAAGCAAGCATAAGCAATCACAAATTTGTCGTACAATGCTAATAAATGATTGTTGATATTCTTTTGTTTGGATTCTAAATTGGTTCTACTACCGTCTATACTGTAACCAATACTACTTAGATTGCTGCTGGCTGTTTTTAATATTTCCGATTTTTTACGCTTATCATATAATGACAAAATATCAGAAGGAAGTGTTTGTCTTCTTTTTACTAACTCTTTATCGGCAACATCATTAAAAGTTTTGTTTTCGATGATAGTTCTTAAATTGATGTTTTCAGAATAAGAATTAATTTCAGTTTTGTAGTTTTTTTGTAGCGAATCTAAGGTATAGTTCAATTCATTTGCAGTTAACATGTTGTTTGAATTGGTCACTTTTTCTTCGTCTACATCCACATTGTTGAGTTGAGATAAATCAATATTTATGGTGTATTTTTTAAATGAACTCTTAGCAAATGGGAGTTTTTTTCTATCGCTATATTTTTTGGGGGTAATGTCTTCGTAATAATTACCATTATTTAAAACAAGTTGTAAAACACTAGATTGTTCACTACTTATTAGTTCTCCATTTTTAGCTTTTATTACGGTTTTACTACCATCACTATTGATTGATTTTTTATGAATAGTAATTCCAGTTAATTTATTTCCGTTTTCGCCCGATTTTTTATTGACTTTGATATTGTAGAAACCTACATCACTAAATTGTCCTTCGGTAATTGCCATTGCGGGTTTAAGTTGTGCAATGTTTTTTCGAAAATTAATAAACTTGTATTCGGCAAAAGGAATTACATTATTTGCAAAAAAGAAAGCAATAATACTCAAGACTACAATAAAAACGGTGAGGCTTCGCATGGCTCTTTGTAGAGAAATCCCTGAAGATTTCATCGCTGCAAACTCATAATTTTCGGCTAAATTACCAAAAGTCATTATGGACGATAGTAAAATAGACAGAGGAAGTACTAACGGAATGATTCGCGGCATTGAAAAAAGTAAAAACTTGGTAATTAAACCCAAGTCTAAATCTTTCCCTGCGAGTTCAGCGATAAAAAGCCAGATAGTTTGAAGTATGAATATAAAAAACAAGATTACAAATACCGTAGCAAATGTAATCAAGTATGTTTTTAATAAGTATTTGTCGAGAATTTTCACGTAATGAATTAATCTAATTTATTGATGTAGTAATTTGGATATTTATTAGCTACAAAGGTAAATTGATTTTTTGACAAAGGTTGATTGGTTTTAAAAGAATTAACGGTCAAAGTAGTTTTTGTTCCTTTTTTTCCAGTTTCAATCAAGTTGTAAATGTGTTTGGTTTGTACATCAATACCTAAAAGTATTTCTTTTCTTTGATCTTTTGGATCTGTAGGAATTAATTTGATGTATTGTATTTTTCTACCTCTTACATTTTGCAAAATATTCATCGAATATTTGTAACCACTGTTAAAAAACGTTAGCATTTTTGACGGTGTAATTGCGCTATCGTCTTTTTCGTTAACAGTTGATATGTTTATTTCTTCATCTTCTGGGACAATAGTATAGGTTTTTTTTCCATCATAAATTTTGGTCATCCCCATGAAATTCAAAACATATTGATTTCCTTTTAAAGTTACATTTCCTTTACTGTCTTGATTGATATTTTCTTTACTATTGTTAAGGGAATATTTAAAATCGATTACAATATTATTATAGCTTTTTACTTTAGCGGTAACTTGGTCTAAAAGGCTTTTGGCTTTTTTGTCTTGCGCTTGTGTAGAAAAGCAAATTAATAAGATAAATGCAATTTGGATAATCTTTTTCATTGTATTAGTTATTTTCTTCATTATTAAAAAATTGATCGAGAGCGTGCATATCCAGAATGTTTACACTACGTGCTTTACTTCCTTCAAAAGGGCCTACAATTCCAGCGGCTTCTAATTGATCAATTAATCGGCCAGCTCTATTGTATCCTAATTTTAGCTTTCGTTGCAACAAAGAGGCCGAGCCTTGTTGCGCATTTACTATAATTTCTGCAGCTTCTCTAAAGAGCGTATCTCTTTCGGAGATATCAATATCAAGATTGATGCCATTTTCCTCTCCCACATATTCTGGAAGTAAATAAGCGGTAGCATAAGCTTTTTGAGAACCAATAAAATCAGTGATTTTTTCTACTTCGGGAGTATCTATAAAAGCACATTGCACACGAACTACATCATTTCCATTTGTATATAATAAATCTCCACGTCCAATTAATTGATCAGCTCCTTGAGTATCTAAAATGGTTCTGGAATCAATTTTTGATGTTACCCTAAAAGCAATTCTAGCAGGGAAATTGGCTTTAATTAAACCTGTAATTACGTTTACCGAAGGTCTTTGTGTGGCGATAATTAAGTGGATACCAATAGCACGGGCTAATTGAGCCAAACGAGCAATAGGAACTTCAACTTCTTTTCCAGCAGTCATAATCAAATCGGCAAATTCGTCGACTACTAGTACAATATAAGGCAAAAATCGGTGTCCGTTTTCAGGATTTAATTTTCGTGATTTGAATTTGTCGTTATACTCTTTGATATTACGAACCATCGCATCTTTCAATAACGAATAACGATTGTCCATTTCCACACAAAGAGAATTCAAAGTATTGACCACTTTTGCGTTATCTGTAATAATAGCATCGTCCGTGTCAGGAAGTTTTGCCAGATAATGTCTTTCAATTTTATTAAAAAGTGTAAGCTCTACTTTTTTAGGATCAACCAAAACAAATTTTACTTCGGCAGGATGTTTTTTGTACAACAACGAAGTTAAAACGGCATTCAAACCAACTGATTTTCCTTGTCCTGTAGCACCCGCCATCAATAAGTGAGGCATTTTAGCCAAATCGACAACAAAAGTTTCGTTAGAAATGGTTTTCCCAAGTGCAATAGGCAATTCCATTTCGGCTTCTTGAAATTTAGCCGAACCAATAACTGATTTCATAGAAACCATAGTTGGATTCTTGTTTGGAACTTCGATACCAATAGTTCCTTTTCCTGGAATAGGAGCAATGATACGAATTCCAAGTGCCGAAAGTGAAAGCGCAATATCGTCTTCTAAATTTTTAATCTTCGAAATTCGGATTCCAGCTTCTGGTACAATTTCGTATAAAGTTACCGAAGGTCCTACGGTTGCTTTAATTTGGGCAATTTCAATTTTATAATTACGAAGCGTATCTACAATTCGGTTTTTGTTTTCTTCTAATTCTTCTTGGTTAATAGTAATTCCGCCAGTCGAATATTCTTTTAGTAAATCAATTGTTGGGAATTTATAATTAGATAAGTCTAATGTTGGATCGAATAATCCAAAATCAGAAACTAATCTAGCCGCCAGGTTTTCTTCAATTACTTCTTCTTCGGCAGCGGTTTCAATTACAAAATCTTCATTGGCTACAGCCATTGCAAGTGCTGGAGTTTTTTCAACAGGAATTGTTTTTGAAATAGGATTCAAATCAATTTCAGATGAATGACTAATTGTTGGTTTTAGCGCTTCTTTGTTAATTTCAAATTGAGAAGGTTTGAATTCAGGGATTTTCTCAATTTCTGGCTCATCATCCTCTTCTGTTATTGCAAATTCTTCTAGGTTGTAAGCATTTGTGGTTTTAGAAGTAATATCGTTGTTTTCGACAGGAATAATTTCTTTTTTGTTGTTTTCAAAAAAAGACTGAATCTTTTCAGGAGATAATTTCATTTTGAAAATAACATAAATAATTAGTCCGAAGATTAATAACAATAAAGTACCTGTTTTTCCAATGTAATCTTGAAGTAAAATATTTAATTCGTAACCAATAACTCCGCCTAATTCAGGTAGGGAAGTAGCAAAAAAACCGAACAAAACGGATAGATTGATCATGACAAATAAATCCCAAAACCAAATGTTTTTTAGTTTTCGGTTAGCAATGCCTAATATCAAAAAGATTCCGGTTAAAAATAATAAGCGAACGAATAGGAAAGAAGCTAGTCCAAAACCTTTGTAAACTATTAAATTGGCTAGGAAAGCACCAAACTTTCCCAACCAATTTTTTACAGTTTCTGTTCTGTTAGATAATTCTAGAACAGCACTTTGATCTTCTTGTCCATAAACATAGAAAGAAACAAAAGCAACTAATAAAGCAATAGAAAATAAGACTAGAAGGCAGCCTAAAATTGTTTTATGCTGTTTAGACATTTCCCATGATTTTAAAACTTTAGGGTTTGTATTATTTTTAGAATCTAAAGTCTCTTTTTTTGTTGTTTTTGCCATTCTATAGTGTAACTAAACCTCTAAATAAAGTGAGGTACGTATATGATTAAACCAATAATTATTGCTGTTATTGCTGAGAAAAATACAGCTCCTGCAGCAATGTCTTTTATAAAACCAATTCTTTCATGATAATCTGGATGAATAAAATCGGCTACTTTTTCTATTGCTGTATTCAATCCTTCAATACTTAATACTAAACCAATTGCCAGGGTTTGAAAAAGCCATTCTGTAGCAGAAATTCCAATAACAAATCCAGCAATAGTCAATATAACAGCCAGTGACGATTGAACCATCACACTGTGTTCAGTAGTGATCAGCTTGATGCATCCTTTTAGAGCATAGCTTACACTTTTTAATCGTCCAGTAAAAAAAGAATCGTCTTTTTGAAATGCCATCAATAAGAGATTAAAGTACTGCTAATGCAGCTTCATAATTTGGTTCGTCAGCAATTTCAGCAACTTGTTCAGTATGTAAAATTGTTCCATCAGCATCAGCAACAATTAATACTCTTGAATGCAATCCTGCTAAAGGACCATCAACAATTTCTAATCCGTTTGTTTTACCAAAGCTTCCTTCTTGGAAATCAGATAAATTAACTACATTTTCGATTCCTTCAGCTCCACAAAAACGTTTTTGAGCAAATGGTAAATCTCTTGAAATACATAAAACAGCAGTGTTTTCTAATTGTGCAGCTGATTCATTGAACTTTCTTACTGATGTAGCACAAGTTCCTGTATCGATACTTGGAAAAATATTTAAAACCAATTTCTTTCCGCTAAAATCGCTTAAAGAAGCAACAGAAAGATCGTTTTTTACTAATTTAAAATCGGCAAGTTTTGAACCTACTTTTGGTAATTCTCCCGCAGTGTTTATTGGATTTCCTCCTAATGTAATTGAAGCCATAATTAATTTTTTTAATGAGGTTCAAAAGTATGAAAATTATTTAAGAATTAGGATTTCTGATTTAAGATTTTAAATCTTTAAGGAATCATTTTTTAATGCAATGTCTATTTGAGGAATAGCTATAAATGCAAAAAAAATGCAACTGTGAGAGATGCATTTTGTTTTTTTGTAAAACCAAAGTTTTATTTGTCGATAGAACCCAAAACTCTTTTCATAAAAGTATTCAGAGCTTCTTTTTTATCGGTTCCGTTTTGAACTAATTTATGTACTTCAAGTGCGCCGTACATATTTGAAATTAATTCACCTATAACATCTAATTCTTCATCCTTAAGAGAAGGAATCTCAGTCATAGCTTCCAGAACTTCAATGGTTTCGATGATGTAATCCTGATTAGAAGTTAGAGGTTGGAAGTCAGAAGTTTTTAACCTCTATATTATTAGACAATTTCGTTTACTAATTCGATTAAAACTTCTTGTTTGTTCGTTTGTGTTTCGTTTACCAATTTCCCATTTACAAAAGTAGCAAATGTAGGTAAGTTGCTCACATTAGCTAATTTTCTAGATTCCGGAAAATTTTCAGCATCTACTAAAGCAAAAGTGATGGATTCATTTTCGGTAGCTAGTTTTTTAAATTTTGGTTTCATAATACGGCAGTTTCCACACCATGATGCCGAAAATTGAACCACTACTTTTTCATTTTCATTAACTAGATTAGCTAATGTATCTTCGTTTAATTCTATTAACATATCTTTTAATTTAAATTCCAATAATTTAAATTCCAAATTCCAAATCTTACGATTGAACTTAGTAAATTTTAATTTTTAGAATGTTAGTGATTCTTTTAGAAAAAATTCCAAATCCCAAAATTGGAATTTGGAATTTTAAAAAATTTGAAATTTATTTTTAGTTAGCGCTCAAGTAAGCAGCAGTACTAGTTCTGTCAGCAGACATAGCTTCTTTTCCTTCTTCCCAGTTAGCTGGACAAACTTCACCTTTAGTTTGTACGTGAGTGTAAGCATCTACTAAACGCAAATATTCGTTTACATTACGACCTAATGGCATATCGTTTACGCTTTCGTGGAAAATTTTTCCTGTTTCGTCAACTAAATAAGTAGCTCTGTAAGTTACGTTAGAACCTTCTACTAAATAAGTATCAGCATCTTCATTGTAAACACCAGCTTCAGCATCTAAGATACCTAAAGCAGCAGATAAATTTCTTGTAGTATCAGCCAAAAGTGGGTAAGTTACACCTTCAATTCCACCGTTGTTTTTTGCAGTATTTAACCAAGCAAAGTGTACTTCGTTAGTATCACAAGAAGCTCCAATTACAATAGTATTTCTTTTTTCAAATTCTGGCAAAGCAGCTTGAAAAGCGTGTAATTCAGTTGGACAAACAAAAGTAAAATCTTTTGGGTACCAAAACAAAAGCACTTTTTTGTTGTTGTTTACTGCTTCATCAAAGATGTTGATTTTTAAATTATCACCCATTTCAGAAATGGCGTCAACTGTAATGCTTGGGAATTTTTTTCCTACTAAAGACATATTATTTATTTTAAAGTTATTATTTGTTGGTGCAAAAATAAGCCTTAAAAAAGGTTTATGGTAATAGTAGTTGATTATTAATGTTTATTTAATAATAGTATTTGATTATAGTTAGGTAAAATGATGTTTTAAATTATTGAATGTCAATTAATACGGGTAATTTTCCAGTACATTCATAATTGAATAAAAATTGATTGGCAGCCTCAATCTGAAATTCTCTAAAATCCTGATACACTTGAACAAGTCTTGAAGCCTTACTTAAATTAGGAATTAAAGGCAATGCATACGGATTTCCAAAGACATAAATGATACATTTTTTGGTAGCCAATAGTTTTTCTAATAATTCAAAAACAACAGCATCAATTTCAAAATTATTCAGAGGTTTTGCTTTTGGAACAAACAATGAAATAATCAAATAATCAAAGGATTCTAATTCTTTTTCGAAAGCCAAAACATCAAAATCTACCACCGATTCAATAGCAAATTTTGGTGTTTGCAACGAAGAATGAATGTTTTTTAAAAATTGATTGTCTATACTTTTATACAAAGATAATTGGGCTACTTTTTGTTCCTGATTTGCTTTTACAATGGTTTCGAAATCAATAGTATCAATCACTTTTGTGATGCTAAATTTAGCAATTTCAGTGTTTAAAGTTGCGGCTTTTTCGAAATTTAATTCGGTATTATTTTCTTCTGACTGAAACAAACCTACTTTATCTTTGCATTTTAAAATTCGGTTAAAACTTTCATTGATGCGCTCCGCAGAAGCATTTTCTAAAATAGCCTGAATTCCTTCGGGAACATTTTCGGCAAAACACAATACATCATTTCCAGCATTAAAAGCTTCCCATTCCAGTTGGCCTTTACTATCATATAATTTAGAAACACTGTGCATGTTTAAAGCATCCGAAATTACCAAACCATCATAACCCAATTGCTCTCTTAAAAGTGTTTGAATAATGTTTTTAGACAAGGTTGCCGAAGTATCTTTTCCTTCATTTAATGCAGGTACAGCCAAATGTCCAATCATAATGGAATCAACATTATTCTCGATTCCTTTTATAAACGGATACAATTCGTTTACCAATAATTGTTCTAGGTTTTCTTCTAAAATAGGTAATCCTAAATGCGAATCAACATTGGTATTTCCGTGACCAGGAAAATGTTTCAAACAACCTAAAACTCCAGCATCATTCATTCCACGTAAATATTCAAGAGCAAAATTGGCGACTTTGTTTTGGTCTTCACCAAAAGAACGATAACCAATTACAGGGTTATTTGGATTGTTATTGATATCAGCCAAAGGAGCCAAATTATAATGAATCCCCGCCGATTTTAAGTCTAATGCAATTTGTTTTCCTACTTCGTACACCAAGTCTTTTTGCTCTTCGGGTAAAGCGCCCAATGTAATGGCATAAGGATATTGTGGTGTTTTTTCGACACGCATCGCTAAACCCCATTCGGCGTCAATACTCATCAAAAGTGGAGTAGAAGCACATTTTTGATAACGGACAATTAATTCTTTCAATCGAAGGTAACTGTCATCGTTGAATTCAATTTTTTTCTTCGATTCATAATTCGTGGCAGCACTGGCACGAGAGTGAAAAAAAGTCAATCCACCAATGTTGTATTTTTTAATAAGTGCTTCGGTTGCCAGAATATTTTCTTCGCTGTCATTGATAAAAACAGCTGGAAAAAAGAATTGTCCTATTTTTTGTTCTAATGTCATTGTTTGGAATTTGGCATTGGTAGTTTTATTTCAATTTACCTAATGCGTTGGTATTGATAAGAGATTTCATTTGACTTATAGCAATTTCATTCAATTTTATAAGCCGTTCTTGTTGCATTATTTCTTGTTGAATTAGCATTGCATTAATACTCTCAAGATTGGATAATACAACTAATTGTTCGATTGTAGCAGTATCTCTAATATTTCCTTTTTCGTTTGGATTTTCGGTACGCCATTCTTTAGCC
>NCET01000101.1 GCA_002280815.1 Flavobacteriales bacterium 32-34-25
GGAACAAATATGGTATAAGTACCGTAAGTATTCATAAAGGAAGCATAATTTGTCAAATCAAGAAGTTCTAAAAACATAGAATAATCTGGATTATCTCTTAAATATTCCGTTATATTCAAAGTTTCATCTGTACTCTCTTTTATTTTTGGTTCGGAACAATTTTGAAACACTAAAGCTATTAAAAATAGTAAAGTAAGTCTCAACAGGCTAGGCAATCTTAATAATCTTTTCATGACTTAATTTTTTTTATTTGTAAAACGGATTTTGTACTAATGCTTTATTGGTAAAAAGTTCAAATGTATTTATAGGTAAATAGTGGCTATTAGGATCTCTAAGTTTTGCAATTATAGTTTGTTGTTGAGCTGGAGGAGCAGTCGCAATTGCATTACTTATTAATAAATCAATACGCTCATAATCATTAGCTCGAGCCATTCGCAACAAATCATACCAACGTTTCCCTTCAAAAGCAAATTCTCTAGCTCTCTCAGCCAAAATATAATCTAAAATTCCACTTGTGTTATCTGGAAAAACTGTCATATCAGTCAATTCAATTGCTTCTCTTTTTAAACGGATTTCCTCAATAATATCAAGCGCTTCTTGACCTTGTTCTATGTTTTCATTTATCCCTCCTAATCTAGCCAAGGCTTCTGCTCTCATTAGCTTCACATCAGCATAGCGATACACAAACCAATGCGTATCAGAATCTTGCAACGCTTTACGATCAGCATTATTTAATCCAGTAAATTTATATATCTCATTTGTACCCGCAACTAATGAAGCACGTACTCCACGTATATCAGCATTTTCTGGATTATCAAAATCAACTCCAAACACTTCTTCTAACACAATTGGCCCAGCAATAAATTGAGGTCTCTGTAAAAAGATATTATAAAAAGGCCCCAAATTTGCTGTAGTATATTGAAATTCAAAAATACTTTCACTAGAATTTCCTCTGGCATAAACCGTATTAAACCAGCTATTAGATGCGTCTATTAAAGAATATTTATTTGAGTCAATTACCTTAGTTGTTGCAATAAGTGCTTGATCATAATCTTCTGTCCATAAATACACATCTGCCAACATAGCGTTTATAGCATAAACTGTTATGCGTCCTTTGTTTGAAGCAACATCTCCATAATCCTCTACCGCATATTCCTCTGCTAATTTTAAATCTTCAATTACCTGATCAAAAACCACATTTTGTGGCGTAGTAGGTAATTGAAAATTATCTTGATCATTTAAAGTAGGTTCCAATTTTAAAGGCACATCTTTAAATGTACGCGCCAATGTAAAATACAAATATGCTCTAATAGCCAGAGCTTCAGACAGAAAATGATTTAATTGTATTTGAGTAAAGGTAGGATCCTCATTTCTAACAGCTGGAGCCAAAGCAATAACTGTATTACAATAATTAATCGTTCTGTAAAATGCACCCCAATCTGTCAATCCATTAGAGGGAAGAACATTGGTATTCATAATATCTCTTGCGTCATCGGTAACATTAGGACCTTCAGTAACCATTCCACCTCTTAATTCACCGTGCATGAATAAATATTGAGTCATTGTTAAATCACCAACACCTGGAGGCGAACTTAACATTGAGGAATAAATTCCTATCACAGCTGCTTGTACATCCTCCTTTGTCTTCCAAAATTCATCACGTACAATTCCATCTTGTGGACGTAAATCTAAATAATCATTGCACGAACTTGCCGCAACAAAAAGTATAAAGATTGCTAATATTGTTTTTATTTTAGTTTGCATAAATCAAATATTTTTTATTTAAAAACGAGTTGTTAAACCAAATGAAAATCGTTTTGTAGGTGGTGTCGCTGCATTATCTATAGACATTCCAAAAGCTCCTGACCCCATACTTACCTCTGGATCCTGACCTCTATATTTTGTAAAAGTATACAAGTTATCTGCTGTTACGTAAACCCTAATCTCATCTAGATTCAATTTCTTCAATATATTTTTACCTAAATTGTAACTTAAAGTTACAGAACGCAAACGAACAAATGAAGCATCTTCTACATAACGATCAGAACCTAACCAATTGTACCCAGCACCATAAATTGCTCTAGGCATATTCGTTACATCACCAGGGTTACGCCATCTAGATAAAACAGCAGTACTTTGATTACTCCATCCATACATGTTAGTAGTACTCATATCAGTTCCATTAACAATATCAAAATCGAAACGATAGGTAAAGAAAAGCATTAACCTCAATTGATTATTAAAACTAACATTTGACCCAAAACCTCCTGCAAATTTAGGGTTACTATTCCCTAAATAAACCACATCACGGCTATCAATGTTTCCATCTTTATTGATATCCTCATAGATAGCATCTCCTGGTTGAAATACATAATCAGTATTAGGATAGTTGAAACGCATAAACACCTCTTCTCCATTAGGACCTGCAATCACATTTCCATTAGCATCTCTAGCTCTTGTTGCGTCAAGATCAGTATACACTCCTTTGAAACGGTATCCATAGAATGAACCAAAAGGGTTATCAACCTGTAAGAAACGTTTAAACTGACCATTTCTATCGGTGTTTCCACTTTCAGTTGCAACAAATTCAGATATTTCTGTAATCATGTTCTGATTGTTCGAAATATTAAAATTAAAATCTATTTTCCACTTTTTTGATTTAAATGGAGTTGCATTAAGACCAATTTCCCATCCTGAACTTTCCATTGTACCTACGTTTTGATCTGAAATAGTACTATAACCAGAAACAGATGTTACATCAAGATCCCTAAAAAGAAGATCTTTAGAAGTGGTCTGGTATATTTCGGCATCAATGCTCAAACGCTTGTTAAACATTTGAAGATTGAATCCTAAGTTTTTACCAATTTTTGTTTCCCATTTTAAATTGGTCAACTCCATATTACCAGGAACAACACCGTTAAGACCTAGATATTCTGTTTGATAATTATTATAGACATTAAAAAAACGATAATCAAATCGAGGTGCTCCACCTGAATGTCCATAACTCAATCTCATACTTAAGTCATCAATTTTTTCAAAACTTTTCATGAATGGCTCACCTGATATTCTCCAACGAGCAGAAACAGAAGGAAAATACCCATATCTGTTTTTTCCTGTGAATTTTGAATTTCCATCAGCTCTTAAACCTACATTTATCAAATAACGATCTAATAAACCATACTGTGCTGTAAAAACAGCTCCAACATTTCTGGCCTGAAGATTACCCGTACCTAAAAACAATTCCGAATTTTGCGTACGAGATGGATTTGATGGATCCGTCAACAAAGACGAAGCCGTATTAGAGGTTAATGCTTGATGAGACGTATAACGATAGTCATTGGATTGTAATGAAACTAAAGCTTGAAAAGTTTGTTTTTCTCCTATTTTAGGCGTGTATATAAAATTAGTTTTTGTAATAATACTAGCCTCATCGGCATCAGCATCTGAAGCTCTATTTACCACTGTTTCGGTAAAAGGGCGACCTGTTGCATTTTGAGGTAAAAAAGATTTTGTTTTCGTACTTTTATAATCAAACTGTAAATCAAAAGTTGACATGAATACTCCTGGAACAATACCTACGCTCAAATTAAAGTGTGGAACAATACGATTTTCTACCTGATCGTTAATTGCTAACTTAGCCATCGCAAGCGGATTGTAAGTACCTGCATAAGTACCCTGAACGTTTGCTGCAGGTGAAAAATAGTTTGGAGTAAGATTTCCTAATTCATCGTATTCATAAATACTCATATTAGGCATTTTAGTATAAGCAACTCCTCTTAAACGATCTCCACTACTCGTTCCGTTTACATAATTACGCTGAGTATCTGTATTTGTGTATGACAAATCTGTCTTGAACTTAATACGATCCGAGACATTATAATCTAAGTTCAATCTGGCATTCAATCTTTCTAAACCAGTACCAATAGTTACCCCCTTTGATTTGTAATAACCTACGGATGTATAATATCTTGCTTTTTGACCACCACCTGACAGAGCAAGGGTATGTTCTCCTGTAATACCAGCTTGAGTAATTGCGTCTATCCAATTAGTATTTTGACTATAGTTATTAAAATAATATACATCCTGTGGATCATATTGAAATTCCTTTACGTTTAAAGTATTCAAAGGCACTCCATTTCTATTCATAAACTCTTCAGGAATCAATTGCGAATATTGATCTCCACTTAGCATAGGAATAGTAGGAGGCAATTTAGAATAAGTTCCTCTATAAGTATAACTAATCTTTGGAGCACCTACCGATCCACGCTTAGTAGTAATCAATAAAACACCACTAGCTGCACGAGACCCCCAAATAGCAGTAGCGGCCGCATCTTTTAAAATAGTAATCGTTTCAATATCGGATGGAGCAATATTAATTAATGCAGCATATCCTTGTTCATCAGCAGAACCAAAGTTAAAATCTTCAGGAACTGAAGTTTCATAAGGCATACCGTCAACTACTATCAATGGATCCGAAGAACCAGTAATAGAAGAAGTACCACGAATACGAATTTGCATTCCAGCACCTGGATCTCCACTAGTAGCAACAATATCCACACCAGACAAACGCCCTTGTAAAGCCTCATCAATAGAAGCTGCTTGCGTATTTTCTAAATCCGCAGCATTAATACTAACCGAACTGGTTGTACGATCACGATCAGCAATTTTCATCAAACCATTATCGGATGATTTAGCTGATGTAACAACAATCTCTTTTAATGATTCAATACTTGAAGCTAAGAAAATCTTAATGGATTGCTTTCCATTAATAGCAACACTTTTTGTTTTATAACCTATTGTTGAAACAACTAATTTATTATTTGGATTTTTAACTCGTATTGCAAAATTCCCATCAAAATCTGTAACCACACCACCTACTGTACGACTCTCAGCATCTTGTTCGACTACAGTAGCTCCAGGAATAGTTTGATTATCACCCGCATCAATAACCTGACCACGAACTAACATAGCAGTACTAGATTGTTGTGATAATGCTGGCATTGCCATCAGTAAAACGAGGGCAAATGTAAAATTGCGTAATATATTTGTAATTTGTTTTCTCATTTTATTACTGAATTTTAGGAAGTGTAAGATAGTTATCTACTAAATGAATTAAAGATCTATCTGCTAAATTATTACTACTTGCTGGAATAAAATTAGCTGCAGGATTTTCTCCTCCAATGCTATTAACAGTTGTTTCATCTTTAAATGATAGATTCCCACCAGCGCTAATTACTCCAACATAAGTTGGATCTCCAATTTGATCTTTTCTTAATGTTTCATATTGCCCAGTAACAAACCCATCATTTGAAGCCGTCTTATTTACTATAATATGATAACGAATAAAATCAGCAATCACATCTCTTTCTCCTTGTACACCTGTAGTAGGACTAGAAGGTAGATCTCCAGCTAGAACTGCTCTAGCGATAGCTGCATTATCTGGAATTACAAAAGTATATGACGTACCTAATTCTACACCTTCAATTTTACCTGTAGTAAAATTATAAATTGATGAATTTCTCAAATATTGATAAAAGCTATTAAACTGTGGATTAGCTGTAGCTAAACGTGCTATTACCAAACCTTGTAATTCTTCTGAATATTTTGGCACATTATCAATATAATAAGTCGTACCATTTTGCTGTTCTTCACTACCTACAATGTTTACATAAGTCTGAACACCTCCAGCTTGATTTCCTGCAGCATAAATCCTATTATGATCCCACTTTATGTATTCACCTGGAAGCTCATTATCTCCTGTGCGAATAATCCCAGAAGTCGTTGCTATATTATCTAACTCTCCATCAGGAGTAAGAACAATACAATTATACAACACCCTAATCAATCTATTTCTGGCATTAATTGCTGAATCAGCAGCACCATTTACTGGAGAAATATATACCCATGATGAAAATCTTCCGTCGTATTCAAATCCTAGGCTTCTCAATACAGCATCAGAAGGTAAAAAAATTGTAAACTTCTGATTTATATTGCTAATCATTTCTTTAAATCCAGTAGCATCATTATAAATTCTAGTAGCAAAAGTATATTTAGGATCTAAATAAGCTGAAGTATAAACGCTATAAAACAAATTTGATTTTTGAACTTTATTAGCTCCATAAAAAAAGCCGTTACTCAATATTTTCTTATCAGTAATATCAGTATTAAAATCAAATCGTATATCTTCTCCCAAACCATTAGTATAACTTCCCGGAGTTGATGGCCAAACTGCACGTTGTATCATGTGAGCATTAAAAAAATCTTGAAAAACGTACTGAGGTAGCGCCGTAAGAGAAGCATAGTTTTTAAGCAAGATGGTTCTTATGAATTCTTGCAACGGAGCATCTTCTGGCACAATCATAGTGTAAGCATCTGACTGACCATCATTATCTTCAGATTTTATAAAATTTTCATTATTTGGCGCATACACTAAAGTAGGATCGTAGGCTTTAACAAAAACATCTTCAGAATTTCCTGTGAAATTTCGATAAGTAGTAGTAGCTGCTTGATTAAAGACATAATCAACCAAATTATTTTCTAACATTTGTCTAAACTCACTATATTCAGATTTTGATTCTAAATACTGATCAATATTCATTAAAGGAAGGTTTACTTTATCTACTTCATGAATAATACCATTTTCGGCAATAATGTCAGCTTCTTTTACACCACCATCAAAAAGATTAAATCCCGTATATTCTTTATCAGGATAGAAATAATTAAAATCTGTAGCACTCAAACCTGCTGCCGTAAAATATTCATCGGTAAAGTAAGTAACATATTTATTATTATTATCTCCAGCAACATAATTATTACCTCCATTACGGTTAGAACCTACAATTACTTTTGGTAGACCATCAATCGTTTTAGTTACAAAACCATCATAAAAAGCTGTTCTCCTTCTAAAAGAATTATCTGGTATCCATCCAGCAGAAGATTGATAATCTGAAAGTTGATCTTCTCTGAAAGCATTATAAACAAGTGCATATCTCACAATTTTAACTGCTGTTGCCTCATCTATTTGGCTTACGTTAGAAATTCCTTTTTCTTGAAAATAAGTTGTAAATGCATCATCATTTGGCGCAAACATAGTCCAATACCCTGATTTACTCAAGATATCCTTATAGCCTGCTTTTTCAATTAAGACTGTGAAATTTTTAAAATTACCGAGTTCCTCCAATCTTTGATAAATAGGATCTTCCAAGTAATCTGGACGACCGTAGTATTCATCAAACACATCTCGACTACAACTGGCAAACAAAGCCAGAAGAGGTAGAATTAATAAATAGTAGTTAAATTTTCTCTTCATTATTTGGTTAGCTTATAAAGTGGTGAATAAATATTTGTGTTTTTTTTAACTTTTCAAATTTATACGTTCAACTTAACACAACTATCCTGTTGTATCCTGTTTTCTATATATGTATAAAAAAAAACATGGATTATATACATATATAATAATGTATTAACGAATATTTTATCAATAGGAAAGTTATTGTATCTATTGGGATTAGCTCGGAAAATTAATTATTTCTTAAAAAGAATAAAATCTATATATCAATTTAACATATATTTTGTAATTATTTAAAAAAAGTCAATAACTACAGTATCTACAACTATTTAATACTAAAAAATGTACATATATTTTTTTAAAATGTAAATTTTACATCCTTTTTTTTACGTTTATGTTATTTATTCAAAACGCAGCGCATTTACTTTACAAAGAAAAGATACATAAATAATTTCATATTTAACAATAATACCTCATGCATTTTATTAATAATTCACAATAACAAAAAGACCATTAAAGATACAAAATAAAAGGCTTTGTTAGAATGCCCCATAAATATGTTTTAGAACTCAAAAACAACAACCTCTTATCGCAACACATACCCAGATAGCACTTACAACATAAAACCGAATCCCTTTTAAGATTATTTTTTCTACCATAATATAAGGTAGAAATTAGAAAAACAATTACTTTTGACTTTCTATAAAATACACATCCAATAAAATAAAAAAATTATGAATGCTAAAACAGCTATTGTTACTGGAGGAAATTCAGGCTTAGGTTTTGCCACAGCCAAAAAATTATGTGATAACGGAATCAAGACATATATAATTGGACGCTCTAAAGATAAAACAGAAGAAGCTTGTGCTGAAATTGGATCAAATGCTATTCCTGTAATTTTTGACTTAAACAATCTAGAAGGAATCCCAGCAATGATTGCCGAACTAACCAAAGAAGCCCCAATAGACATTTTAGTAAACAACGCGGGTATCAATCTGAAAAAAGAATTTGCCGATGTTACTGACGAAGATTTCTTTACGGTTAGCCGTGAAGTTGTAAAAAACATGAAAGAACACAAAAACGGAAGCATTGTCAATATTAGCTCTATGGCTTCTCAATACGGTATTCCAAAAGTAATTGCCTACACTGCCAGCAAAGGTGCTATTGAAGCTATGACTCGTGCTATGGCAGTTGAGTTAGCTCCATTTGGAATTCGTGTGAATTGCATTGCTCCAGGTTTTATAAAAACTAAAATGTCAGCAAAAGCATTAGACAGCGATCCAGAAAGAAAAAATAAAGTTTTAGGAAGAACTCCAATGGGATTCTTAGGTGAACCTGAAGATATTGGAGATGCAGCTTACTTTTATGCCACTGCAGAATCTAAATATGTAACAGGAACTGTCCTTCCGGTTGATGGAGGAAACAGTATCGGATTTTAATATTTACAACTATGATAACAATGCAACATACCATGCGCTGGTTTGGCCCTACCGATGCCATCGCATTACAAGATATTAGACAATGTGGAGTTTCTGGAATTGTAACCGCTTTGCATCAAATTCCTGTTGGTGAAATTTGGACTGTTGAAGCCATACAAGAAAGACAAGAATTAATTAAAGCCGCAGGAATGGAATGGACGGTAATCGAAAGCCTACCTGTTCACGAAGAAATCAAAAGAGCCTGTGGTAATTTCAAACAATACATTGAAAATTACAAAATCAGTTTGAGAAACATTGCCCAATGCGGCATCAAGGTGATTACATATAATTTCATGCCTATTTTAGACTGGGTTCGTACCAATCATAATTTTGAAAATCCCGATGGCACCAAAGCACTATTATACAACCATATTGCCTTTGTGTATTTCGACATTCATTTGCTAAAAAGACCCAATGCCGAAAATGAATATACAGCAGAACAAAAAAAACAAGCGGTAGAATTTGGCGCTTCACTTTCTACCGAAGAAAAAGAGCTTTTGTTCAAAAATGTACTTTTGGGATTACCTGGAAGCAAAATCAATTTTACTGCTGAACAAATTTTATCTTTATTAGACAATTACAAAGACATTGATGATAATAAATTAAGAGAAAATCTAATTTACTTCCTATCAGAAGTAGCTCCTCTAGCCGAAGAATTAGGTTTAAAATTAGCCATCCATCCTGACGACCCTCCATTTCCGGTTATGGGATTACCCAGAGTGGTTTGTACTGCCGAAGATATTAAAAAAATAACCGAATCCGTTCCCGTAAACGCAAACGGTCTTTGCTATTGCACAGGTTCGCTTGGTGCAGATCCAAACAACAATTTGACTCAGATAATTGATGATTTTGGAGATCGAATTCATTTTTTACATCTAAGAAATGTCATTCGCAGCGACGAAAACATTTTTAGAGAATCAGAACATCTTAATGGAGACAATCCAATGGAAGCTGTTATGGAAAAACTAATTTTACTTATGAATAAAAGACAAATTAGTTTACCAATGCGTCCGGATCATGGTTTTCTACATTCATTAGAAGAAGGAAAAGAACAATATCCTGGCTATTCTTTAATAGGAAGAATGAAAGGACTCGCTGAATTGAGAGGTCTTGAAATTGGACTGAAATACAAGTTAGCCCAAAAATAATATTCCTCTTTTTTATAAAAATTCCATTTTGTAACTCAATACAAAATGGAATTTTTTTATGCAAAAAACTCAAAATATTTTTTCGTTCAAAAATAAAATCTATATTTGCATACCGGAACAGAACAGTACAATTAAAAAATGGAAAACAATTTTACTTTAAATATTAATCACGAAAGCGATATTCCTAAATATCAGCAGCTCGTTGATTCCATAAACAATGCTATTTCGGAAAACATTTTAGCTAAAGGAGAACAATTGCCATCCGTGAATAGTATTTGTAAAAACAATCAATTATCAAGAGATACTGTTTTTAAAGCCTATTCGATTTTAAAAGACCAAAAACTGATTGATTCTGTACCAAACAAAGGTTATTTCGTAATTGGAGAGACTAGAAAAGTACTATTGGTTTTAGACACTTTTAAAGCTTACAAAGAAGTACTTTACCATTCTTTTGTAAATAATTTAGCAGATAACGTTATTGTCGACGTACAGTTTCACCATTATAATATTGAAAATTTCAAAACCATCATCAATAATAGTGCTGGAAAGTATTTTAAATATGTCGTGATGAATTTTGATGATAAAGAAGTCGCTCCTACTCTTTCGTCTATTTCAAACGAAAAACTATTATTAATTGACTGGAATATTCATTCAAAATCAAAGAGTAATTATGTTTTTCAGGACTTTGGAAAAGCTTTTTACGAAGCTCTGAAAGAAGGAGAATCTCTTTTTAAAAAATACAAAGAAACGGTTTTTGTCTACCCAACGTTTACGAACCATCCGAAAGAAACAGTTACTTTTTTTAAAAAATTCTGTACTGATTTCAATCTTAATTATAAGGTAATTACCAATCCAAAAGAGTTTATTATCGAAAAAGACATTGCCTACATCAGTGTAAGTGATCGAATTTTAGGAATGTTTCTAGAACAATGTAGAGAGAAAGATTTAGAACCAGGAAAAGACGTTGGTTTTTTATCTTATAACGAAACTCCCATGAAAAAATTCATCTACAAAGGAATTTCAGTTGTCACTACTGATTTCAATGAATTAGGAATCAAAGCTGCCGAATTTGTAACCAAAGACGAGCCGATGCAATATTACGTACCAACAAAACTAACCATTAGAGAATCATTATAAATTATGTATTATATAGGATATGACATAGGAAGTTCCTCTGTAAAAGTAGCCATAGTAGAAGCTG
>NCET01000102.1 GCA_002280815.1 Flavobacteriales bacterium 32-34-25
AAAGTAGTTGTATAGTAAGTTTAGGATTAAAAATTATATTTGTATAGCTATAACAGGATTTATTTAATAACCTGTATAGTTATTTTAGGACGGGACATAGGACGGGACACCACAATACTATAGCCATAGATACTCCATAGATACCCCATACATACTCCATACATAGTTGCAGTAAAGTTTAATGAAAAATAATGCTTAAAAAGTAAATTTTAGACTTCTTGTTAAACAAAAAAAGTACAGCGTGAACTGTACTTTTAGAGTATAAAAAATTAAATATTATTATTTCTTCTCAGAAATAATGTTGAGAGTTGTAGCTCCTTGAGTCAAACCTTCAACATCCGCTTTTATTGAAATGCTACCGCTATCTTTCGTAGCTTTAATAATCGCAATGGCTTTTCCTTGATAGGCTCTTGTTTGCTGACCTTGGTAACCATCGTGATTGATGATGTTTCCATTGTCAACGGCAATAATTTTACCCGAATCCGTAATAGAGAACTGGATAAGATTATCGGCATTGGCACATCTAATTCCTTTTTCGTCCACAATAGTTGCGGTAATAAAAGTAACATCGTCCCAGTTATTAGCAATTGTTCCTTTGCTTTGCGTTAAAATAATTTTAGCAGGTTTCCCGGCAGAAGTGTGTTCTTCCTGACTAACCACTTTTCCGTTGTTTTTCCCAACAGCTTTTATCGTTCCTTCTTCAAAAGTAACATTCCATTCTCTTGGCGAATCGTCAGCTGGTTTTTTCAATGAACCTAATGATTTATCGTTCAGGAAAAGTTCTACTTCTTCGCAGTTACTGTACACATTTACTTTGGCATTATCATAAGTGTCAAAGTCGCTAGGTGTCCAATCGGAAACCCAAAAACCAGCTCCCGCATTATCCGATTTTCTAACAATATGAACCACAGGCTCAGCAGACCACCAACTGTCTCTTTGTAACGATTGGTTTTTCCAGTTTCCAGCTCTGTCAAACAAACCTTGATTGTTAGTCGTTTCCGGCCAGTCGGCTTCACCTAAATAATCATAACCTGTCCATAAAAATTGTCCTGCCATATACGGCTTATCTCTTAAAGCCAACCATTGATTCAATACATGCGTGTTTTCGGTACCAATAACTTTCCACTCCGGATGTGCTTCATGAGCAGCAATCAGTTCGTTTTCACGGTAATTCTGACCTACAACTTCCATCTGTGCAGCATAACCATTGTTATATACTTTAGAAACGTTGGGTCTAAAAAGTGCCATCGTTACCGGGCGGCTGTTGTCGTATTTCTTTACCACATCTTCCTGCATCTTGTATTTTTTATAGCCTTCCGGATAGCTTAAATCATCATGAATTTCGTTTCCAATACTATAAATCACAATTGATGGATGATTCCGGTCTCTTAGAATCATGTCTTTGGTGTCTTGTTCCCACCATTCTTTGAAATATAAATTATATCCTTTTTCACCATTGTGTTTGGCTGCCGTCCAGGTATCGAAAGTTTCATCCATAACCACAAATCCCATTTGGTCACACAAATCAAGAAATTCGGGTGCTACCGGATTATGCGAAGTACGAATTCCGTTAACCCCAACTTCTTTTAATTTTTGCAAGCGCTCTTTCCAAACGCCAAGCGGAACTGCCGCTCCAACCGCTCCACCATCATGATGCAGGCAAACTCCTTTTATTTTGTAGTTTTTATTGTTCAGCCAAAAACCAGTTTCGGCTCTAAATTCGGCGTTTCTGATTCCAATAGTAATCGTCTGATTATCGATAAGTGTTTTTCCTGAATACAATTTGGTATTCACCGTATATAAATTGGGCGCTTCAATATCCCATAATTTAGGATTTAGAATTTCAATTTCCTTTGATAATTCGTTGGTTTTATTGGCTGCAATATTTTCCTGGCTTTCGCTGGATTTTACCACTTTTCCAGTATTATCTATAACTTCAATTTGTAATTTATAAATTCCGGAAGCCCCTTTATTTTCTATTTCGGTTTTGATACTTACCACTGCTTTTTTAGCAGTTGGGTTAGGAGTTGTAATTTGTGTTCCCCAATGTTTAAAATGCGTTTTATTGACAGCAACTAAACGCACATGACGGTAAATTCCAGCACCTGTATAGTAACGGGAGGCGGGTTGGATAGTATTGTCGGCTCTAACGGCAATGGTATTGGTTTTGTCTTTTCCAAAGTTCAAATAAGGCGTCAAATCATAGCTGAAACTAATATAACCATAAGGACGTTTTCCTAAATGCGTCCCGTTAATCCAGACATCACTATTGGCCATAACACCATCAAATTCGACAGAAAATAATTTAGTAGCATCGGCAGCATCAACTTTAAAAGTCTTGCGGTACCAGCCAATTCCAGCTGGCAAATAACCTCCGCCACGTGCTGTTGGGTTTTCTCTGTCATACGGACCTTCAATACTCCAGTCGTGTGGCACATTAAGCGTTCTCCAGCTTTTGTCATTGAACTCCGGTTTTTCAGCACCGGTGATTTCTCCTTTTGTAAATTGCCAGTTCGCATCAAAATTGATGGTTTGTCTCCCCTGAGCGAAAATCGTTGTTGCAAATGCTAAAAAGAATAAGAGGCTACAGACTCTTATGTTTTTTGAATTTTTCATATTGGTTGGGTTTAGGTTGATTTATTTTATATGACTATCTATTTCTTATCCCGATATTGAGAATAGCACACAGATGAAACTGATTTTTACTGATTATCGAAGATTGTAATTTACAGACAGTTATAAAAAAATCCGTTTTTTATCAGTTCAATCAGTGTCATCTGTGGCCTTTTTTTTATTTAGTCCGCTTAGCGGACAGTCATGCTATTTTAAAATTGAATTGATTTTTTCTAATTCTTCTGTACTGAAATTCGTGTTTTCCAAAGCCTTAATAGAATCTATGATTTGCTCCGGTTTGCTCGAACCAATTAATACCGAAGTAATTCTGTCATCGCGTAAAATCCAGGCCAGAGCCATTTGCGCTAATTTTTGACCTCTTTCTTGGGCAATGCTGTTAAGTGCCATGATTTTCTCCAATCTTTCAGGCGTAATATGATCGGCTTTTAGGAATTGTCCGCTGGTGGCTACTCTGGAATCGGCTGGGATTCCGTTCAAATATTTATCAGTCAATAATCCTTGTGCTAATGGAGAAAACGGAATACAACCTACTTTTTCTTTACCCAATAAATCCAAAAGTCCGTCTTCTACCCAGCGTTCAAACATCGAATATTTCGGTTGGTGAATCAGGCAAGGCGTTCCCATTTCTTTTAACAATTGAAAAGCTTTTTCCGCTTCTGCTGGGCGATAATTTGAAATTCCAACATACAAGGCTTTTCCCTGTTGAACAATCAAATTTAAAGCCGCCATAGTTTCTTCTAAAGGCGTTTCAGGATCGGGTCTGTGGTGGTAAAAAATATCTACATATTCCAAATCCATTCTTTTTAAACTTTGGTCTAAACTGGAAACCAAATATTTTTTCGAACCCCAATCTCCATAAGGACCGTCCCACATGGTGTAACCTGCCTTTGACGAAATAATCATTTCGTCCCTGTAGTTTTTAAAATCTGATTTTAAAATTTTTCCTAAACATGTTTCAGCCGAACCTGGAGGCGGACCGTAATTGTTAGCCAAATCAAAATGGGTAATTCCATTGTCAAAAGCCGTTTTGATTAAGTTTCTGCTGTTTTCAAAATCGCTATTTTCTCCGAAGTTGTGCCAAAGTCCTAATGAAAATGCAGATAATTTCAATCCTGAGTTTCCACATCGACGGTATTCCATGTTTTCGTATCGGTTTGCTGCTGGTTGGTATGTCATTTTTTTACAGTTTTACGTAATCGTTTACGGTGATTGTTAAATTTTTTTAGTTTCTTTTGGATGACTCTCTTGTTATTAATGTTGGAGTCAATATTCTCTTTTGATGGTTTGTTTTTTCTCCTTTTTTCGAAATTAACTCGTAAATAAGATGGAAGGCTTCTTCGCCCATTTGTACTGTTTTTTGATCGACAGTAGACAGAGAAGGAGTGATGTGTTCTCCAAATAAGTCATTGCAAAAACCAATGACTCCAAACTCATTAGGAACCTGAATTTCTCTTTCTTTTAATTCTTTCAAAACGCCAAGTGCCGTAAAATCTTCCAAAGCAAAAATAGCATCAGGTTTATTTTCTAAACTTAAAAAATAGGCTGCTCCTTTTCTTCCTGATTCAATGCTAATGTCTCCGTTGTAAATTAAGTTGGTATCAAAAAGAATGTTATATTGTTCCAATGCGGCTTTGTAACCACGAATTCTCTCCGAAAAAGCTTTGATATGCTGAGGGCCTGAAATATGAGCAATGCTTTTGTATCCTGATTGGATTAAGGATTCTGTTGCCATAAATGCTCCTAAATAATCATCAATACAAACCGAAGAAATTTCTAAATCGTCATTGGTTCGGTCAAAAAAAGCAATCGGAATATTTTTCTCTTTAACCGATTTGAAATGAGAAAAGTTAGTGGTGTTTTTAGAAATGGAAACCAGAATGCCATCCACTCTGGCACCAATAAAAGTGTCGATTCCCTTTTTTTCAAATTCTTCTGATTCATTCGATTGATAGATCAAAACGTCATAGCCATGCTGACTCGCTAAATTAGAAATACCGTGAATTACGGAACCAAAAAATAAATGCTCAGCCGTTGGGATTAAAACTCCAATGAGTTTTGTTTTTCCGGAACGTAGTGAAGAAGCTATTTTGTTAGGCATATAATCCAAACGTTCGGCAACAGCTTTTACTTTTTTCTTCGTACTCGCACTTATTTCAGGATGATTGCTTAAGGCACGAGAAACCGTGGCAGGTGCAATTCCTAATTCTTTGGCAATATCGCTAATGGTTATTTTATTCTTCATTTTTTCCGTAATCGTTTACGAAAGTAAAATATTATTTTGAATTAGTGAAGTAGGAGGGAGTTAAATTTTATAAATTCTTGTTTATGAATGCTTTTTCATGTCCTTTACCAAATTAGCAGTAAAAAACACAATCGCAATTCCACCTAAGCCAATGCAAAGCCACATAAACCAGGCTTGTTGCCAAAAAGACTGGGTTTTGATTTTGTTTTCTTTAGCAGTGAGATGCTGGATGTCATGAATTGTAGCTTCGGGTAAATCAGTATTAATGTTGTTTTTGAAATTTTCTAAATCGTATTCTGGGCGATTGAGTTTAGGATTTCCTGTTTGGATACTGTAGTTTTCATTGGCTTTCAAATCGGCAATTATAGTAACAGGATTTTGAAAAAACTGAATTTTAGCAAAAGTCAAAGGCTGGTTATCGTGATTTTCAATTTCTATGAAAAAATCTTTTTCGAAAAGCTGTTGAACTGTAAAGCTGTTCTTTTGATTGGAATTCAATTCAAAATTGGAAAGTGTTTCTTGATAGCTTTTGGTTTTGTGTTTAATAACGTTTTTTTTATTGACATAAATTCGAGCATTGCGTTGGAATAAATTAGGATTGGATACCGTGAAATTAATTTGGTTAACAATTTGCGGATGATTAAAAGCAACATGAATCAGTGTTTTTTTCTGTGCCTGAATTTGCATTGTTTTAATACTTCTTTTGGTGATTTCTACTAAATCAGCTGCATTGATTTTATGAGTAAAAAAACCAATTTTCAAGATGTTTATAGGTAATGATATACTGTCGTTTAAATCTATTTTTAAATAGCGATAGGAGGAAAGTGGTAACGCAATTGTCTTGAAAACTCTAACAGCTTCACTGTTTTTAAGTTCACTTAAAACAGCTTTGTTAACCAATCCAAACCATTCTTTTTGATTGTTACTGCCACTAATGCTGTATGGTTTTGTAACATCAGAATTGTTTATTGACAGTGTGATTTCGGAAAGAGATGTTTTATCGTTTTCGAAAACAATGGTGGTTTCTTTCTTTGGAATTGCCGTTCGGGAAAGTATTTTAAATTCCGAAAAAGAGCTGGATTTGCTTTCCATATTTCCTTGCAGAATATAATAAGGCACTTCAGATCCTTTGCTATCAAGAATTCTAAAATCACTCAGATCTTCTTTCGAAAAAGAACGAATTTCGGCAGGCAAATTCATTTTATGCAAACCATTTTTGGCTACAGCATTGATTTTTGCAGTAGTGTTGGATTGTGCCAAAATACCATTGGCAAGCAGAATTAAAAACGCTAAAAATTTATTCGGTTTCATTGTTGGTGTGGTTTTTATTATCATCCTGAACCAAGATTTTTAATTTTTGGTACACAAATGAAATAATTAGAATTAGAACTCCTAATAAGATAAAGGCAATTATTTTTCCGGTTTCGGAAGCATTGCTGATGTCGAACAAAAATAATTTAAGAATAGTAATTCCTAATAAGATTAAAGCTGCTATTCGTAGGTTTTTAATGTGTTTTCGAATTCCAATAATTAGGAAAACAAAAGCAAGAATTCCCCATAAAATAGGATATGCTGTTTTTATAATTTGGTTTCGGCTGAGTTGTATTTGGTCAAAAGCGATTTGTTGTTTTAGATATTGTAAATTACTTGTTGCGTAATTTTTATAAAATGGACTAGATTGAACATCTTGTGCTGTAACGGGTGTATTTGAAAATACCAATCCGTGAAGCATTAATTCGGTACTGGCTAGATAGACAATGAAAAATGCGGCAATCCAAATAAAAAATTTCTTTTGGAATATTTCAAATATTGGGTTTTCAGAATTGATTTGGTACAACTTATAACCAAAAAATAGCGTAATAATTAATGAAATATAGTGTAAGTAGAATCCAATTCTTTGATGAATTCCTGTTGTAATGTATTGCTCGTGCTCGTAAAACGAATAGTTAGAGAAGAAAAATGTAAACAATACAATATTGATTATTGTCAGGATATTGGCAAGCTGGTTAGCCGCTGTATTTTTAATTTTACAAAAATGATTGAAAACAAAAACACTAAAAATGAAATGATAAGTAACAGGAAGCGTAAAAGCTGAATTCACTCCTTGGATATGAAGATTAGCCTGGTAATTTACTTCAAATAATCCAACCAAGTAACCGATTAGAATTCCAATAATACATATGAAATAACGGTAGTCTTTTGGGTTAAAGGTGATTCCGAATTGTTGTTGATTTTCTTCTTCGTTTTTTAATAAATAATGGGAAGCAAATAAAGAAGCAACGGCAAATATACCCGTTAAAAATATTTTGTTGAATACAATTGGTAACGCAAGATCAGATAGATAAATCGCTTTCCAGTCCATCAACAAGCTAATGGTCATTAAAGCCTGAACAATAATCGAAGTAAATCGGTAATAATTTATTTTTGATTTTTGAGCCAGCCATAATAAAATAACAGCTTCTGCAGCCCAAAATAAAGTAATGAAATTGCCTTCAAATTGTATTGGAATGGCAAGTGTTATAAAGGTAAGTGTTAATCCAATCAATAGATAAACAGCTGTTTTGTCCAGACCCATTTTTTTGTATAGAAACCAGGCGTAAGTAAAATTCAATAATCCCAATGCGGTGGTGAATATTCCTTTGAGTTCCGGATGGAAATTCTCTAAAATCACCATTCCAGCAGCATAAAACAAAAAGCTATTACTGGCCAGAATACTCAACTCTGTTACAGAAAAAAGTCCTTTGGTTCTAATATTGTTGATGATGTTGATGAGTATGAAAACAAAATAAAAAGCAAATCCAAAAATTAACGCACCAAGATAATGCGGTGTTTTTTCGTCGAGTTCATTAAATAACCAACCGCCATACAACAATACGGTAAAAGCGTAAGACAAGATGTTGATGATTCCCCATTTTTTATGATAAGCTAAGGCTAAAATCCCGATGTTTAAAATGAGGATGTAGCTAAACAATACCACATAATTTCCTTCGCCCGTGCTAAGCATAAATGGAACTGCAAATCCGCCAATTAGAGATAATACAGCTAATTCTTTTCGGTTATAAGAAAGCGAAATTAGTGAGCTAAATGCAGTAATGAGTACCATGATGGTAAACGCCACGGTTTGACCAAATAAATGATAACTGTGGAACGCAATAGCAATGGTAAAGTAGAAAACGGCAATGGCGCCAGCTACAAAAACAGAGCTAAAAGCGGCATATTTTTTACGTAATTTATGGGCAACTCCCAGTATTAATGCGCCAGCAAGCATACCAATTCCTACACGGGCCGGTTCGTTGATCCAATCTTTGTCAATAGCATATTTTACAAAATAACTAATCCCTAAAACAAGAATTAAAATTCCGATTTTGTTAATTAGGTTTTCGCCAATGAATTTCTCTAAATCAGGATTGTTTTCTCTGAATCTTTCCCAAAAAGTTTTCTCAGGT
>NCET01000103.1 GCA_002280815.1 Flavobacteriales bacterium 32-34-25
GTCAGGATTAATCTGTGGCGCCACGGTAAACTCATTCACCCGAATATTTGTTCCTTCCATCGCTTCCTGCAAAGCACTTTCGACTTCTTTGCCAATAACATGTTCGCCAAAAGCCGAAATGTAATGTTTAATTCTCCCCGAAACAATTACTCTGTACGGTTTTAGACTGGTAAACTGAACGGTATCGCCAATATTATAGGCCCAAAGTCCTGCATTAGTAGAAATAATCATCACATAATTCACGTCCAATTCGACTTCACCAATCGTATAACGTCGAGGTTTTTCGGTATAAAATTCATCTGATTTTATGAATTCGTAGAAAATTCCGGAATTCAACAACAGCAACATTCCCTTTGCTGCCTGTGAATCCTGATAAGCAAAAAATCCTTCTGAAGCTGGAAATAATTCAATACTGTCTACTTTTCTTCCAATTAAATTTTCAAACTTAGCTCTGTAAGGTTCATAATTAACGCCACCATAAATAAACAAATTGAAGTTTTTAAAAATGTCACCAACAGGCTTTCCTCCTTTTTGCTGCAAACGCTCAAAATACATTTGCACCCAAGATGGAATTCCCGAAATCACCGTCATATTCTTATCGAAAGTTTCTTCGACAATCGCCTCAACTTTGGTTTCCCAATCATCGATACAATTGGTTTCCCAGGAGGGCATTCGGTTTTTTTGTAAATATTTTGGAACAAAATGCGCTACAATTCCTGAAAGTCGTCCAAATTTAATTCCGTATTTTTCTTCTAAAATGGGACTTCCCTGCAAAAAAATCATTTTTCCATCTACAAAATCGGCTTTGCCCGTTTCATGAATGTAATGCAAAATAGCATTTCGAGCCGCTTCAATATGATACGGCATGGATTCCTTGGTCAACGGAATGTATTTAGCTCCCGAAGTGGTTCCCGAAGTTTTAGCAAAATACAAGGGTTTGCCTTTCCACAACACATTTTCCTTGCCTTTTACTACTTGCTCCACATACGATTTTAAATCTTCGTAATCGCGAATGGGAACTTTTTTAGCAAAATCTTCAGTAGTTTTAATTAGGTCAAAATGATGATCTTTTCCAAATTGCGTTTGTTGCGCATCATTAATTAAACTTTCAAAAACCGCTTGTTGAGTCGCCACAGGATTGCGTGCCCAAAGCTGCGTTTTCGTATAAATATTTTTAGCAAATAGTTTTGCCGCTATTGATTTTATTGACATTTCGTTTTGCTGATTATAATTTGTTAAGAAAAATGGATTCAATTTTTCGAAATAAAACGCTTATTTTTTCTTCTTTTTAGACGCTGTTTGCTGTCCTTTTTTCTCTTCTTTCTCCACCTCAGCTCTCAATTCTAATTCTTCTTCTGAAGGTGATAAATCTACTTTTTGAATGGTATCTGTCGAAGCTGCTAAAATGGAATCTTTATTAAATTTAGTATAATCTAACTTACCTGTTAATACTTTTTGAATCGACTGAATATAGGCTTCGTTTTTCTTTAATGCCGCAGTTAAGGAATCGGATTTTAAGGCTAATTCGGTGGCATCTTTTTTCAATTGTGAAGAAGAATAACCCGGAATATATTCGCGCAGCGGGGTGAAAGCGATGATAAAAGTAGTTACTGCAATCAAGAAAATAGCCCCCAGTGTAGCCACCACAAAAACATTCATTAAGGTCAGTTTTAAAGAAAAAGTTTCTTCAAAAGTATCCTCATTCAGTATAACCAATCGGTTTTTAGTGAATAGTTTATTGTGAAGTTTCTTTCTTTTTAATCTTTTACCTGACATGGTTTTTCTTTATTTCACAAATATAATAATTAATGTCAATGATTGTGCTTAGCCAGCATTAGCTTATCATTATAAATAGTTGAAAAAAATTAAATAATTTTTAACGTTATACAAACTAAATAATTGCCTTAAAATGAGCTGCTGTTCAGTTATTCTAATTATCTTTGCTGCCAGTTTTTAATACAAATTTGCTTCGGCATAAATTATTCAATCATGGGAAGATTTGGTATGACAGAAATCCTAGTTATATTGGCAGTTGTTTTATTACTTTTTGGAGGTAAAAAAATTCCAGAATTAATGAAAGGTCTAGGAAGCGGAATTAAAGAATTCAAAAACGCTGCAAAAGACGAGCAAAAACCAGCTGATAAAAAAGAAGAAAAAAGCGAAGAAGAGACTAAATAAAAAATTATGTTTTTTATTAAAAATCCCAAAATCCAAGTATAAAAATTGGATTTTGGGATTTTTTTATTTTTGTTTTCTACTGAAAAAGCTGACATGAAATCTCAATCTAAAAAATCATCTTCAGTTAAACCCTTATAATACTGCAATTTAACAGCTAACCATTTGGTTTACAAAAACATACTAACATAATATTTAGATAACTTTAAGGTAATTTACATAGTATAATTTTATTTTTTAAATAAAATACACCATGTTGTTCCTTCTGTACTTAACTTCAGTTCAATCTTTGATTACAGCTTTGTTAATTTTTTTCAATAAAAAATTCAAGCAAGAAGATTTCTATTTGACACTATTTTTTCTGGTTATTTTTTTCCATGTTCTCTATAAAATTTCATTGATTTTTATTTACCAAGATGCTAATTTATTCGAGAAATTACACGGAAGTTTTTCCTTTTTATATGGCCCAATGCTGTATTTTTATATGTTAGCTGTATTTGAAAAAAAGATAACAACTAAACAAATTATTTGTCATTGCTTCCCTTTCTTCATTGGTTTTATTCTCAACATTATTATCTTATTTATATCTGTACAACATCCTTTTTTCTACACTATAATTAAGTATTCTAACATAGTTGTAATGTTGCTTTTAGTTCCAACTTTCTTAACCTATAGTATTTATTGCTTAAATTATATTAAGAATTCTAAAACCGATAATGATCTAGTATTCAATTTAAAAGTTAATATTATAAGAGTAATAAGCACCATTTTTAATTTGTTAGGATTGCTTACTCTTATGGGATTATTGTTTTTAGTTTTTAATTATAACAGTCCTATAAACATGAGATGGTTCTTTTACTGTTCCATGCTATTTATTTTTGTGTACGTCATCCACGTTCGTTTTACTATATTTTTTGAAACACAAAAATTAGTTTTATCTGAGTTAAAAAACGAGGAGAAATATAAAAATTACGAATTAGATGCTGCTGAAATGGAACAAATAATCATCCAGCTGGAGTCTTATTTTAAAACTAAAAAAAGCTATTTAGATTCCGAATTTAATTTAGATAAACTTTCCTTAGATCTAAAAATTTCTAAAGTCAAAATCTCTCAGGCTCTCAATGTACAATTGAAAACTAATTTTTATCAATACATCAACACTTTGAGGGTTGAAGAAGCCAAAAGATTAATTGATAAAAAACAAGACCTAAATTTTGTAACTATTGGTTACGAAAGTGGTTTTAAAAACAAATCTACATTCTATAAATACTTCAAACAAATTACAGGAACTACTCCTAGTGATTACAATAGAATATTAGAATAACATGGTGTTTTCTACTTTACCTTTTGTTAACTTTTTGATAATACTTATAAATAACTAAAAATCAATTGATTATAAATTTATTTTTAGGTTTTTGTTCGTATAAATTTAAAAAGACTTCTCGAATAATGTACCCCAATACATTTGCATCAAAATTTTAAAACTAACAAAAAACAATGAAAAAATTAGTCTTGCTATTTGCTTTGATCTTTTTTGGAAATCAAATAATAGCTCAGAATCGTGCCTCAATTATCGGAAAGATATCTGATGGAAAATCGTATTTGCCTGGTGTAAACATTTTAATTTTAGAAAAAAAGAATGCTACTACAACCGATTTAGATGGAAATTTTCAAATTTCTAATGTTTCAGAAGAAACAATTACCGTTTCGATGAGTTATTTGGGATACAAAACCGAAACCAAAAATCTAAAATTAAAAGCTGGAATTAACAATATTGGTACTATTGTTATGACAGAAGAAGAAGGTGTTTTAAGTGAAATTATCATTAAGGGATTTACAGCTCCATCTCAAATAAAAGCGTTGAGCATCAAAAAGAAATCGCTTGCAATTATGGATGTGCTTTCGGCTGATGCTGTGGGTAAATTACCAGATCGTAATGCTGCCGAAGCCGTTCAAAGAATGCCAAGTGTAAGTGTAAATCGTTATCATGGTGAAGCCAATCAGGTGAGTGTGCGAGGAACACCTTATGGATGGACATCAACTTTATACAACGGAACTCGATTACCAAGTGCTTCAGTTGCTGGTTCAAGAAACACACTTTTGGACGCTATTCCTACCGAAATGATTCAATACATTCAATTATCTAAAGCTATAACTCCAGATATGGAAGGTGATGCCATAGGTGGTGCTGTAAATTTTATTTCGAGAATTGCTCCAAGAAAAACAATGTTGAATGCCAGTTTAGGCGGAGGTTACAATGACAAATCTGATAAAAAATCATATAATGGTTCTTTGATTTTTGGAACTAGATTCTTTAAGGACAAACTAGGAATTGTACTTTCGGCTTCTATTTGGGATAGAAATTTTGCTACTGACGAAATAGTAGTCGATTATAATATTAATGCTGCTGTACCAGCTCAAAAATACGGAATCAACACTGTAAATGCTAAAAGGTATTTTGGTCAAAGAACTACTAAAGCTTTGAGCGGAGCTTTGGATTACGAATTGAATGAGAAGAATAAATTTTTCGGAAAAGTGCTATTAGACAAATTTAGAGATCTTAGACCAGTTTATGAATCCTTCTATGATTTTGCTAAAAAAAGATACGTTTTTAGTTATCGTTACTCTGATTACAAAACCGATTTAAAATCATTTGAATTAGGTGGAGAACATTTAATTGGTTCAAAATTCAAACTAGACTGGTCAGTTGCTAACAACGAAATGTCTTATCTTTTAGACACTCCTCCTAATATGCCTTCTAATTTAAGAGGTTTGCCAATAGCTCAGTTCAATCAAAGATTAGTGGGAGATTTTGGTAATCGTTCTTCTGATGGTGTAGTTTATAACTCCTTTGATGCGCCAGATGCTAATGGTTTAGATCTTTTTAATATTGATCCAAAATTAACCAATCCTGCCGATGTTTTAGATCCAAACAAACTGACATTGCAACAATTGGTAATTTATCAACTGGATCAAAGAGACAAAGACCGCATGGGACAAATTAACCTGAATTATAATACTACTGATAAATTATCATTTAAAACGGGTGTAAAAGTAAAGATTAAAAATTACGAAGGAATGCAAACTCCCCTAGCCTATTTACCTGGAGCTGCAGTAGGAATTCCTAATTCGCCAGCTTTAGTTCCTATTAGTGCTTTAGAAACGGAAAGTTATCCAAATGCTGGAAATTTATTTTCAGAAATTGGAAGTCCTTTTAATAATATAATTACCAATCCAATTACTAAAAATCAATTATTCGAAATATTTTCTCCTGAATATTTTGCTGAAAATGGTATTAGCGATTATTCGTCAGCTTCTAATGCTACAACCAAGTTTAAAGCTAAAGAAGATGTTATTAGTTCTTACATCATGGGGGTTTATGACTTAAGCGAAAAAACAAAAATAATTGCTGGTTTTAGAAACGAAAACACGAGTCTTAGAATGAATAGTAGTACTTATGATGCGCAATCAAAAGTAGTTTCGCCAATTACTAAAACATCAACATACAATTCTTTCTTGCCAATGGTGCATTTAAAATATGCGTTTAATGAAAACATCAATTTTAGAGCTGCTTATACCAGAACATTCGCAAGACCGAATTTACCTGATTTGAATCCGAGTGAAATTTTTGATACAACTGGAGGTGTTCCTAAAGTTACCAGAGGAAATACTAATTTGTTACCTACTTATTCTAATAATCTGGATGTTATGGGAGAATATTTCTTAAAAGACATTGGATTAATTACAGCAGGAGTCTTTTATAAAGGAATTAGCAATTATATTTTCAAAGATATTTCAGCCGAAACCATCAATAATGTGGCCTACATAGTAACACAACCTAAAAACATTAAAGACGCAAGTTTATTAGGTTTCGAAATGGGGATTACTAAAAGATTTACTGAATTGAATGGTTTTTGGGGAGGTTTTGGAGTTGATTTCAACACTTCAATCATCAATTCAAAATTAGAAGTTTCTAGATATGATGCTGCAGGAAATATAGTTGCAACTGATGAAACTACTCTGCCAAATCAATCTAAATTTTTATTTAATTCTTCTCTTTTTTATGAAAGAAATGGGTTTATGTGCAGAATTGCCGGAAACTACAGAGGAAAATCTGTTGAAACAATCAATCAAAACCTAGGTCCTGATTATTACATTTCTGCCAATAAGAATTTCACTATGGACTTCTCAGCAGATTACTCAGTAAGCGATAAAATTAAAGTTTTTATGGAAATTAGAAACTTAACTAACGAACCTTTTCAACAGTATTTAGGCGCTAATAAAAACCGTCTTACTAGCAGCGAATGGTCATCAATAAACGGTCAATTAGGAATCAAATATCAATTTCTTTAATAGTTACAAAACACATTTAAAAATCAATAAAAATTAAATATAATCATGAAAAAACAAACACTTTTATACATCGCATTTGGACTTCTTATTTCTTTTCAGAGTCAAGCTCAAAAAAACATGGAACTAGAAAACAGTCCTAATTTTAGAACTCTTTCGGGAATTCAAAATAAAGAAGGGAAAAAAATCAAAGAAGGAAGTATTTTTCGTTCTGGTAATTTCTCAAAACTTACACCGAATGATATTACAAAATTTAATGAATTACACATTACTACCATTGTAGACTTTAGAAACGATGACGAAATAAAAAAAGATCCCGATTTTATCCCAGCAGGTCAAACAATTGAAACGAAAAGAGCTAACATTGGTTCTATCAATAATAAAGAAATGGGACAATTTATGAAAGTTTTAATGTCACCAACATTCCAGGAAACTCAAGTAGATTCGTTAATGATTGCAGCCAATACAGGATTTGCTGAAAACATAAAAGACTTCAAACCTTTCTTTGATGAAATTGCTAAAAAAGAAACTGTTGTTTTATTTCATTGCACAGCTGGTAAAGATAGAACAGGATTTGCTTCCTCTCTACTATTGCATATTTTAAACGTTTCTGACGAGGAAATTATGAAAGATTATCTAAAATCTAATGAAGCAGTAGCAAAAACAGATTTAGGCAAATACAAAGCTTATGGAATCCCTGAAGAAAGAATGGCAAAACTAATGGGTGTAAAATCAGCTTATTTAGAATCGGCTTGGAAAACTGCCATTAAAAAATACGGTAGTATTGATAATATGCTTGAAACTGAATTGGGTATAACTGAAAATGTAAAAAAACAAATTCAACAAAAATATTTAGTTCAATAATCCATTTAAACGGATTAAAACTTCCATTCAAGAAGAATTATTCCGTTACAACTAAACAAAAATCCCAAAATCCAATTATTTACATGGATTTTGGGATTTGTTGTTTTAAAAATATTATAATAATCTGATAGTTATTTGTTGTCCTCATCAAAATTTTAAAAAATTAAGATATATACTATAATTTTATCTTCTGTTTTAATTTTTTAAAGTTTTTACTTACTATATTTGCGCTACAAATTTTAACTTATAAAAAATGAAAAAAATTTTATTATCATTAATAACGCTGCTTACTTTTGGATTAACTAATGCACAAGTAAAAGAAAAAGGAGTAATTGAAATTACACCAAAAATTGGAGCTTCAAGCTTTACAGAATACAATGAAGATGACTCTACTGATTACAATTCTGGAGTAGAATTAGGAGCAACTATTGATTATTACTTTAATGACAGATGGAGTTTACGTTCTGGATTAATTGCTAATAAAATGGGTGGAAAATATAATTTTGAAGATAATATATATGAAGATAAACTAAACTATTTAACTATTCCCGTCAATGCTAATTGGCATTTTGGTAGCACTAGAAAATGGAATTTAAACTTTGGATTGAGTCCTTCATTTTTAATGAGTGCTAAAGTTAGTGAAAATGGATTTACAGCAGATATTCCTGATAATATTATTGAATCTTTCCAATTAGGTTTCACTTTTGGAATTGGATATAAAATTGGAATTACAGAAAAATTTGGAATTTTAATTGACGCTCAATGGTTTAATGGCTTAACAAATATTAATAAAGTACCCGACAATAGAACAATTACAAACGGTGGATACAGTTTCAATTTAGGTGGAGTTATTCAATTGTAAAAAATAAATTCAATAAAAAAGGCAGTTTTCAAAATTTTGGAACTGCCTTTTTTCATTTTACAAAACCAT
>NCET01000104.1 GCA_002280815.1 Flavobacteriales bacterium 32-34-25
CGTAAAAAGAAGAAGCAATAATCATGTGTCCGGTAGAAGAAACAGGAAGAAATTCAGTAATTCCTTCTATTATAGCCAGAACAATAGCTTGTAATGTATTCATGTTTTAGTATTCGGTGTTCAGTTTTTTAGTATTCAGTTTTTTAGATTTGCTTTTACTGCAAACTTAGCACTGAACACTGCAAACTATTTCTTTGGGTTTTTTAAAATAGCATAAACTGTGATTCCAAAACCAATTAAAACAGTCGTTGGAGCTAATCTAATTCTTCTAAAATTAAAAATAGCATCGCTGTATACTTTAGGATCTTCGCTACCACCACCAGACATTAGTATGAATCCAAGTGCAATTACGCCAATTCCAATAAATAGAATTTTATAATTGATTTTATCGAATAAGAATTCTTGTTTATCGTCTTTCATCTTTTTATTGCGAGGAACGAAGCAATCTCATTCCTATATTTTAAGTTTGTATTTTTTTAATTCTGCAATCTAAAATCTGCAATCTAAAATTAATAAAGGTCGTCAGTTCTTAGATTTAAGAAACGTTGCGTAGCAAAATGTGTACTTAGCCAAGTAATTAAAACTCCAAATCCAAAAACTGCTGCAAAAACCAGTAAAATAAGTACTTTGTTGTCTAGGATTCCTAAATCAGGGAAGTTAGAATTCACATAAGACAAAAGTCCGATTAAAGCCAAAATAGCTAATGCCGATCCAAGCATTCCTAATTTTATACTTCGCATCACAAATGGTTTTCTAATAAACGATTTGGTTGCCGATTTGGTTGCACCTACCATTTGCATGGTTTTAATGATAAAACGATTTGAATAAATAGAAAGTCTAAGGGAACTATTGATCAATAAAACAGCAATAAAAGTCAGGAATCCGCTGATGACAAGAATCCACATACTCACTTTTTTGATGTTGTCGTTTACTAAATTCACTAATTGTTTGTCGTAAACAATGTCTGAAATCATTGGGTTCTTACGCAATTGTTGTTCTATTTTGGCAACACTATCTTTTTCTACATAAGCTGCTTTGAGGTGAATATCATAAGAATTTTGCAATGGATTTTCGCCTAAGAATGTCAGGAAATCTTCGCCAATAATATCTGTATGTTGTTTTGCCGCTTCATCTTTTGTTACATAAACAATAGATTTTGCATAAGGAGCTCTTTTTATTTCGGTTCCAAAACTTTTCAGAATTGTATCGTTGGCTTCATTTTTAAAGAAAACAGTCATGGCGATTTTTTCTTTAAAGTCGTTCGCTAATTTATTTGAATTTATGATAAAAAGCCCAAGTGTTCCTAGTAAAAATAAAACTAGAAAAATGCTTAAAACTACCGAAAAATAAGAGGAAATTAACCTGCGTTTTTGAAACTTATCAAATGAAGAACTCATAGTTTATTTAATTATGGGGTAAAAATAATAAAGAATTTCTTTATATGAAGTTAATAACGGTCAAAGTTTCAATTTTCTTGTAATAAAGCAGTGATTTTCAAAATATTTTTGCCAGAAAGAGAATTTTTAGGTAAAAAGTAATTTTAAGCCTGCAATGGTGAGTCCAAGTGCCAAAAGATATTTTAATGTTTTGGTGTTAAATTTTTGGCTTCCAAAATAAGAGCCTAGTAAACCTCCAATGATTGTAGCAATTACGGCTATTTGTAAATCGGCTGTGAGATTAAAACCTCCTTTTTGAATTTGGCCATAAAGCCCGGAAAGCGAATTGACAAAAATAAATAAAGCCGAAACAGCTGCGGTTTCTTTTAATTTTGACCAACGCATTAAAAGCATTAAAGGACTAAGTATAATACCTCCACCAATGCCTAAAAGTCCAGAAAGAATTCCAATACTTCCACCCGAAAGTAGTCCAGCCCATAAAGGAATTTCTCGATTGGGTTCTTTACTTTCTTCAAATTGGTATATTAATCGAATGATGGAAACAAAAATACAAACCGCTAATATTTTTTTATAAATTGAATCGGGCAAGCTCATGGTGCCACCCAAAAAAGCCATGGGAATACTTGCTACCACAAAAGGAAGGAATAATTTTAACCTAAAAACGCCTGATCTATAAAATCCAATAAATGAAAATAAGGATACGGCTAAATTCATTACTAAAGCCGATTGTTTCATCATAATTGGAGCTACACCTGCCATTGCCATAATGGCTAAGTATCCGCTAGCACCGCCATGACCCACCGACGAATATAAAAAGGCGACCAATGCTAATAGAAAAAGTATTAAAATAGGGCTGTAATCCATCAAAGTTATTTTTTAAAGTTGAACAATTCTGGCTTGAAAGTAATCATCACATAACTCCAAACGGGAATAATGGAACTGTTTCCTGCTTTGAGTGTTTCCATACTTTTTTTGGCAGCCATATAAGAGAATCCAAAATCAATCATTGTAAAGGAGTTGCATTTGTAGTGTATTGACAAATCATTTTCAAAACCTAAATACGAATCAACAACTTGATCTTCATTATTTTTTACTTTGTTTTGTAAATAAAATAAATGAAAGTCTGAACGCAAACTTACTTTTTTATTCAAATCGTAAATCAAGAATAAATATGGATTGATTAATCCTCCATTTTTTAAATCCGTTGGGAAAGAAGTAAAATAATCCATATTTCCCATAAAACGCCAAGCTACACCATACAGTGGTACAAATGATTTTGAAATATCGGTTGTTTTGTTGGCATTGTCCCCACTCATGTATTCCGCACCTAATCGAGTGGTAAGTTTATTTGTTTTGAGTTGGATTTCGGGTTGGAAATAATAAGCAGAAATTCGATTCCCCGTTTGCAATTGTCCGTATTGGTAATAACCGCTTAAGGTTAGGTATAAATTGCCTTTTTCAAAGTCCAATCGTCCGCCCGAAGTTCCACGAGTGTATAAGGTTTTAGTGTTGGTTTTACTTTGGTAGCTATCGGCTGCATTAATTGTAGTTAGGCTAAAATGTTCGTTTAATTTTGCTTTTAGATAATGAACATTCAGCAGTTTGTAATTGGTAAATGAGGTTGGAGAAAAATCAGTATCAAAAATACGTTCGCTGGTTTGGTTAAAAGAAGTTATCAATTCCGAATGAATTCTATTGTTGTTGTAGATCAAATTAATTCCATCATGGGCTCTGGCGGATTGCCTCCAGTTGGCTGCTGAGAAAAGTCTTCCGTTGTCTAATTCTACTTTTTGTCGGCCTAATTTCACCGAAAAATGATTTGTGATTGCTGTTTCTACGTAAGCCTCAAAAACATTCAAAGAGCCCGATGAATTGTTTAAGTTCATATTGCCCCCAGATTCTAATGTCTTGAATAGAAGTATGGAATTTGAATTTTGGCTGGCTATAGTCAAGGTTAATTCTGCTTCTCTGTGTGCCAAAGTACGCAGCTTTGGTATCTTCGGTTGGTAATTGCTTGTAGCCATTGCGGTATTCGAATCTAGGTCTGAATTCTAAACCAATAGAGAAATTTTTATTTTCAGAATTTATTTTTTGATTAAAAGACGGTAGTGCTAATAATGAATCGGCTTCTTTTTGAGTAATGAGTTTTTTTTGAAGTAATAAATGGGTGATAGCTGAAGTATCTTGTGCAACTATTTTTTCAGAACAGAAAAAGCCAACTACAATTAGTAAGCAGAGTAAAACCGTTTTTTTCATAAAAGAATGTTTGTAGCAAAAAGCTATTAAAACAGACTGCAAAAATAAGTATTCTTACTTAGCATTCCATTAGTTGTTGATTTATTTCTTCTTTTCAAGAAATAACTTTGGTGCAATGTGCAATAAACGTAAATTTGCCACTCAATTTTTTTGTAACCCATTCAGGGTTCAAAACCCTGAATGGGTTGAATTTAAATTAAAATAAAATTTAGGAATGAAATACAATCCGAACGAAATAGAAGCCAAATGGCAAAAATACTGGGCTGATAATAAAACTTTTGCAGCAAAAAACAATTCAGATAAACCAAAACACTACGTTTTAGATATGTTTCCTTATCCTTCGGGAGCAGGATTACACGTGGGACATCCGCTGGGTTATATTGCTTCTGACGTGTATTCTCGTTTTAAAAGACACCAAGGTTTTAACGTTTTGCACCCAATGGGTTATGATAGTTTTGGATTGCCAGCGGAACAATATGCAATACAAACAGGTCAGCGTCCAGAAGATACTACTCGTGTAAATATTGACGGTGGCGTGGATAAAGAAGGAAACCAAATTGCAGGTTATAGAAAGCAATTAGACAAAATAGGATTTTCATTTGATTGGGACAGGGAAGTGCGAACTTCAAATCCGGATTATTACAAACATACACAGTGGATTTTTATCCAATTATTTAATTCCTGGTACAATAAAGATTCAGATAAAGCTGAGGACATTTCGACTTTAATTGCCCTTTTCGAAAAAGAAGGAAATGCAAATGTCAATGCCGTTTGTGATGAAAATATCGAAGGTTTTTCGGCTGCTGAATGGAATGCTTTCGCAAAAGAACAACAAGAGAAAATCTTGTTGCAATACAGACTGACTTATTTAGCAGAAACCGAAGTAAACTGGTGTCCAGGATTAGGAACGGTTTTAGCAAATGACGAAATCATCAATGGCGTTTCAGAGCGTGGTGGATTTCCGGTTGTTCGCAAAAAAATGACCCAATGGAGCATGCGTATCTCGGCTTATGCAGAGCGTTTGTTGCAAGGATTAAATGATATCGACTGGAGCGAAAGTATTAAAGAAAGTCAGAGAAACTGGATTGGGAAGAGTGTTGGTGCGATGGTTTCGTTTGCGGTAAAACCTCACCCCCAACCCCTCTCCAGCGGAGAGGGGAGCCAAGCTGTTGAAAAGGGATATATGACAGCTAATGCTTCCATTGCAACACAATTAGTAGCTAATGCAAGAGAAAACCGTAAAAATCCAACAGAAGCTGAAGAGGTACTTTGGCAAGAAGTTCGGAATTCAAACTTAGGATATAAGATTAGAAGACAGCATTATATTGGAAATTTTATTGCTGATTTTGTTTGTTTGGAGAAAAAGTTAATCATTGAGGTTGACGGAGGTTATCACAATACAAAAGAACAAATTGAGTTAGATGAACTGCGAACTTTAGAATTAGAGCAAAAACATCTTTATAAAGTAATTCGTTTTACTAATGAAGAAGTTTTAAACGACACCAAATCAGTTTTATCGAAGATAAAAGAAGAATTGAGCTTGCGAAATTCTTTTAAAACGAATGATGCTCATGCTCCCCTCTCCGCTGGAGAGGGGTTGGGGGTGAGGTATATAGACGTTTTTACTACACGTCCTGATACCATCTTTGGCGTAACGTTTATGACATTGGCACCAGAACACGAATTGGTAGCTCAAATCACGACTCCGGAGCAAAAAGCAGCTGTTGAGGCATATATCGAAAAAACGGCAAAACGTTCCGAAAGAGAGCGTATGGCGGATGTAAAAACTATTTCGGGAGTTTTCACGGGAGCTTATGCGGAACATCCGTTTACTAAGGAAGCGATTCCGGTTTGGATTGGAGATTATGTTTTGGCAGGATATGGAACGGGTGCTGTAATGGCGGTTCCTTGTGGCGATGAAAGAGATTATGCTTTCGCCAATTTCTTTAAAGGTCAGGACGGAATGCAGGACATCAAAAATATTTTTGATAAAGACATTTCGGAAGAGGCTTTTGGAGCTAAAGAAGGATTTCAATTAGTAGATTCTGATTTCTTAAACGGGTTAGGATACAAAGAAGGGACTAAAAAAGTAATTGCAGAATTAGAAAATATAGGTCAGGGAAAAGGGAAAATCAATTACCGTTTGCGTGATGCGGTTTTCTCCCGTCAGCGTTATTGGGGAGAGCCATTTCCAGTATATTATGTGAATGGTTTGCCGCAGATGATTGATGTGCATCATTTGCCAATTATTTTGCCAGAAGTAGAGAAATATTTACCAACCGAAGACGGATTGCCTCCTTTAGGAAATGCAGCAGTTTGGGCTTGGGACAGTGTTCAGAATTCAGTTGTCAGTACTCAGTTGGTAGATAATGTGACAATATTTCCTCTTGAGTTGAACACCATGCCGGGTTGGGCGGGAAGTTCATGGTATTGGATGCGTTATATGGATGCAGGGAATGAAAATGAATTTGCCAGTAAAGATGCTTTGAAATATTGGGAATCGGTGGATTTATATATTGGCGGAAGCGAACACGCAACCGGACACTTATTGTATTCCCGTTTTTGGAATAAATTCTTAAAAGACAAAGGTTTTGCTCCCACAGAAGAACCATTCAAAAAGCTGATTAATCAGGGAATGATTTTGGGAACGAGTGCTTTTGTTTATAGGTTAGAATTGAGTTGGGGCGATATTGTCGATAGAAATAGTGGAGACTATATTCAAAACATATTATGTAGAAAATTCCCGTCGGTATTTTGTTCTAAACAACTTTATGATGAGGCTAATAATGAAGAATTAAAGTTAAAAGATTTAGCTAATAGATTTAATCTACCAGAATTAAAATCTTTCTTAAATGATATTGATATTAATGAAGTTGATGTTAATCAGTTGTTTCTTGTGGGGAATAAAATCCACGCTGATGTTTCAATGGTTAATTCTTCTGATGAATTAGATGTTGCAGCTTTTAAAAATTGGAGAGAAGATTATAAAGATGCTGAATTCATTTTAGATGATAACGGCAAATACATTGTAGGTCGTGAAGTCGAAAAAATGTCGAAATCGAAATACAATGTCGTAACGCCAGACAATATTTGTGCGGAATACGGAGCAGATACTTTACGTTTGTACGAAATGTTTTTAGGACCATTGGAACAGGCAAAACCTTGGAATACGGCAGGAATTTCGGGAGTTTTTGGTTTCCTGAAAAAACTATGTCGTTTGTATTTTGATGACAATGGTTTGATTGTTACTGATGAAGAACCAACAAAAGACAACTTAAAATCATTACACAAAACCATCAAGAAAGTAGCGGAAGATATCGAGAGTTTCTCTTTTAATACTTCGGTTTCTCAGTTTATGATTTGTGTAAACGAATTGTCTACGCAAAATTGTCATTCGCGTGCTGTTTTAGAGCCATTGGCTATTGTGATTTCGCCTTATGCGCCACATATTGCTGAAGAATTATGGAGTTTGTTAGGACATGGCGATTCGATTGCTACCGTGGCTTTTCCAAAATTCGAACCAGCTCATTTGGTAGAATCTGATAAAGAATATCCGGTTTCTTTCAACGGGAAAATGCGTTTTACCATTAATTTGCCTTTGGATTTAACCAAAGAACAAATCGAAGAAATTGTAATGAAAGACGAAAGAACGCAAAAACAATTAGACGGTAGAACACCAAATAAGGTGATTATTGTTCCAGGGAAAATCATTAATTTGGTTGGTTAACCAAATAAATTTCAGTATTTTAAAATTCCAAATTCCAATGACTATTCGTTAATTGGAGTTTGGAATTTTTATTTTGGAATTTTTTAACAGCTGTCAAGTTGGCATTTTTGTAAATTGGTTTAGAATTTGTTGCTTGACTATAAAATATAAACTAACAAAAAAATATAAAGATATGGGAAGTGGTTATTTAATTCTGGCGGGAGCAATTATGTTGTTCAGCTGGTTGGTGAGTTGGAGGTTAAAGAGTAAGTTTGAGCATTATTCGCAATTGCATTTGCAAAATAATATGAGCGGTGCTGAGATTGCTGAAAAAATGTTGGCTGATAACGGAATCCGTGATGTACGTGTGATTTCGACTCCGGGACAATTGACTGATCATTATAATCCGGTGGATAAAACGGTTAATTTAAGTGAGTCGGTGTACAATCAGCGTAATGCTGCGGCTGCGGCTGTGGCGGCTCACGAATGTGGTCATGCGGTGCAACATGCTGTGGGGTATGAATGGCTGAGTATGCGTTCTAAATTAGTTCCATTTGTCAATGTGGCTTCTTCATATATGCAATGGATTTTATTAGCGGGTATTCTTATGCTAAAAACATTTCCTGGATTGTTGTTGATTGGTATTATTTTGTTTGCAGCTACAACGGTTTTTTCAATAGTTACTTTGCCAGTAGAATATGATGCGAGTAATCGTGCATTGGCTTGGCTAAAAAACAAAAACATGCTTAATCCAGCCGAATATGTTGGTGCTGAAGATTCATTAAAATGGGCAGCTCGGACCTATGTTGTGGCGGCTTTGGGATCTATTGCTACCTTGTTGTATTATTTGTCTATTTATTTAGGAGGTAATAGGAGAAATTAAGAAAATAAAATTCCAAAAATAAAAATTCCAAATTCCAATTGTCACACTGTCCCGAAATTTCGGGAGTCGAAGTGTTATTGGGATTTGGAATTTTTTTATTGAATATTGCAATTACTCTTATTGTGGCATATTTTGTTGTTGCCATTCAATTAAAACAGCTACTTGAGCATCAGTCAAAGCAGGTTTTTTGTTTACTGGCGGCATAAATTTACGGTCGTCTTGTGGTAGTTTTACACGCGAAATTATAGCGTCAATATTTTCTTTTACGTGTTCGTAGCTGTCAAAAGCTTCTTTTTTTCCTTGTGGCGGAATGTGGCATGGCGTACAGCTATTTTCAATAATAGGTTTGATGTCGCTGGTGTAGCTTATTTTTTTAATGTCAACATATCCTGGATTTCCTTTTAGCGCACTGCTGCAATTGATGAGTAACATCGATAATGTAATCATCAGGGCTATTAATTGGTTTTTTCTTGTCATTTTTTGTGTTGTTTGTTAAAGTCTATTGTCCAAAAATACTGAAAAAACTGGTTTATGAGTAATATCAATTTGGTTTTATCTGAATTTTAAGCATAAAAAAAGCCCTCTCGTTTTTATTGAGAAGGCTTTATAAATATTTTGTAGCTAAGTTTATTTTCCTTTATTAGCTTCGGATACGTATTTTTCTAACGCCATAGTCATAGAAGGTGTTCCAGGGGCAGGAGCCATAATGTCTACTCTTAATCCGTGGTCTAAGGCTTCTTTTTGAGTGGTGCTTCCAAAAACTGCAATTCGAGTATCGTTTTGTTTGAAGTCAGGGAAGTTTTTGTACAATGATTTAATTCCTGTTGGGCTAAAGAAAGCTAAAACATCATAATATACATCGGCTAAATCAGACAAATCACTCATTACTGTTTTGTAAAAAGTAGCCTGAGTCCAATCGACTTTTAAGTTGTTTAAAACTATTGGTGCTTCAGCATTTAATTGATCTGATGCCGGTAACAAGAATTTCTCGTCTTTGTATTTTTTAATCAATGGAGATAAATCGGCAAAATCCTTTGGTCCAACATAAATCTTACGTTTTCTATAAACAACATATTTTTGCAAATAGAAAGCTACGGCTTCTGACTGGCAAAAATATTTCAATCCTTCAGGGATTTTAAAACGCATTTCTTCAGCCACTCTAAAAAAGTGGTCAACAGCATTTCTACTGGTTAAAATAATAGCAGAAAAATTGTTGAGATCAATTTTTTGAAGTCTAATTTCCTTCGCACTCACGCCTTCTATATGGATAAAAGGGCGGAAATCAATTTTGATTTTATGTTTTTGTTGGAGTTCAAAGTAAGGAGAATTCTCTACTTTAGGCTCTGGTTGTGATACCAAAATTGTTTTGACTTTCATATTTTAACATTTTCTAAGCGCTCCCTTTTGTAAACAAATAATACATGAAAAAATAAGGAGCTATTTCGAGAGTGCAAAGATATAAAATAAAATAAAACAACTTACTGAATATTAAACTTTGATATTTTTTTATTGAAAGGGAGTAAGTTAGTATGCTTAACACTAGTATTATCCCAATTATCGCTATAGGAATATTCTGTGATACAGTGTTGTAGTAAAACAAAAGGATGTTGATCGGTAAAATTATAATCCCAATATAAGTGCGATAAGTGATTTTTTGAAGGTTAAATTGCTCCATAAATTCTTCGATATTGAAGGTGGTAGCAATAATTTTTTCGACTAAATACTTCGATAAAATAAAAAAGATTAGAAAAGTAGTGATTTGGATGTACAAAATCCAATCGGTTTTTGAAGCATAGCCAAAAATGCTTAACGAAATTTGGATAAAAAAAGCAAAAGAAATTACTTGTACAAAAAACAACGAAATAGTAAAACTGCTTTTTAGCTGGCTACTGTCGCGGTAGACTTTAGAATATTTATCGGAGAAAATTAAATTGATAAAATCGCCAAATCGATTTCCATAAACGGATTTAGTAATGGCAATAATACCAAAGGCCAAAACAAATAAAAAGGTTGCCCAGTCTTTGTTTTCGGTAATTCTCGGATGTAGGAGATATTCTGTCATAGCGAAAGCAAAATTAGTAAAATTTTATATCAATATTTTTATTATACTATTATTATGAATCAAATGGCATAAAAAGGTTACTTTTGCCATGAAATTTCTAGAAATATGAATAATTGTATTGTTATAATTCCAACCTATAACGAAATTGAAAATATAGAAAGCATTATTAGAGCAGTGCTTTCCCAACACAAACATTTTCATGTCCTTATAGTGGATGATAATTCTCCAGATCATACAGCAGATAAGGTTCGGTTTTTGCAAACCGAATTTGATGGACGTTTATTTTTAGAAAACAGAAAGGAAAAATCAGGTTTGGGAACGGCTTATGTTCACGGTTTTAAGTGGGCGTTAGCAAGAGAATATGATTTTATTTTTGAAATGGATGCCGATTTTTCACATAATCCAACCGATTTAGAAAAGTTGTATAATGCTGCCCATTTTGGCGATGCTGATTTGGTTATCGGTTCTCGATATGTTACAGGAGTAAACGTGGTCAATTGGCCTTTAAACCGAGTTTTACTTTCTTATTTTGCTTCGGTTTATGTTAGAATGATTACTGGGATGCAAATTCACGATGCTACGGCAGGTTTTGTTTGCTATAAACGCGAAGTTTTAGAAAAAATCAATTTGGATAAAATAAAATTTGTGGGTTACGCTTTTCAAATAGAAATGAAATACCGCACTTTTAGCCATAATTTTAAAATTACCGAAGTGCCAATTATTTTTACCGATAGGACTAAGGGGCAATCTAAAATGAGTAATTCAATAATAGTGGAAGCGGTTTTTGGGGTAATTTCGCTTCGTTTAAAAAAATTAGTTAATAGATTATAAAATAAAAACAATGAATAGGGTTTTAATTAAGAATGCCAAAATAGTAAATGAAGGGGTAATTTTTGAAGGCGATGTTTTAATTGAGAATGACTTAATTGTTGAAATTTCAGAAAGCATTAGTGCAAAATCATCCGATTGTAAGATTGTGGATGCCGAAGGGAATTATTTAATTCCGGGGGCTATTGATGATCAGGTGCATTTTAGAGAACCAGGTTTAACGCACAAAGGCGATATTGAGTCAGAATCTAAAGCGGCTGTTGCTGGTGGGATTACGTCATTTATCGAACAACCTAACACGGTTCCTAATGCCGTTACTCAAGAAATTTTAGAAGAAAAATACCAGTTGGCTGCCGAGAAATC
>NCET01000476.1 GCA_002280815.1 Flavobacteriales bacterium 32-34-25
AGTTTTGTAAATTGGATGGCAAAATTACGTTTTTTTATTCAAATTGTCCCGATAGCTATCGGGATTGTTTTGATTTAGCTGTTTTTTTGTGGAGCTATTTACGCTGTTAATTATAATCTCCCGAAGAAAAATCGTAAGGATTTCCATTTCCATCATGGCTAAAAAAATAACCGTCTTGTTTGTAAAAAGACAAGACGGTTATTTTTAGATTGTTTTTCTAGTAATTATAATTCAAATAATAGGGACAAAGAAACAGTGTTATTGATTGTATTAATGTTAGCTCCATTTTCAAAGCCTTGACTAAAGAAGGATTCTTGCGAATTTCTTTTTGCGTAAGCGTAAGATAAATCGGCTCTGGTTCCTCCAAAATTATAGCCCAAACCAGCTGAATAACCGTTTAATTCACCAACAGTTTTTTTGTCTTTATATGGACTTCCTTCAAAACGATAACCAGCTCTAAGGCTAAGTCTTTCAATTTTATATTCTCCACCTAATCTTATTTCCGAAACTCCTTTTAATTCATTAGATATGTCTGAGTTTATCAATTCGTTTCTACTGTCTGCTTCAATAGAGTATTTAATATTCCCGTAATCTTTATAACCATAATCTAAACTGATTAATCCTTGTTTATTAAAAACATAGGCAAAACTTCCTGTGATTTTTCCTGGAGTTCTTAGTTTATAGGTTCTGTAGACAATAAAATCGTTGGAATCAATATCAGTAACAGATAAATTTGGATTTGGAGGATTTCCAAAATTATATCCAGTGGAATACAGGTATTGTCTTAATTCATCATTCAATTTACTCCAAGTAGGAGATTGGTAAGAAAGCCCTACTCTTATTTCTTTATTTAATTTTGCAATAGCGCCCAGTTGAAATGAAAAACCAGAACCATAAGTGTAGATTTCGTTTTCAAATGCGGTGTTTATTAATCTGGAAGTATTATTTGTTGCGTTGCTATTTCGCTCAGTAAAATAATGATTTTGTCTAAAATCAGTAAAATGAGAGTTAAGATTTAGTCCTATATAAAGTTGATCTTTATAAGAAGTTGCGGCGTTAAAAGATAGCTTTCCATTATAGCCTTCAGCAGTAATCGTGTTTTGGTGCGTATAATTTCCGCCTGCAGGTACATTTGAAGTGTATTCTCTGTTTTCATCAGTTTCTGTTACTGGATTGATTAAGTAACCTTCATATCCTAAAAAAGCTTGTTTGTCAGCAAAGTTTAATTCGTAATAATTATTGTTTTTAATGACACTTAGCGGAATACCAAATTGGTTTCTATCTAGGTTTTCATTAGCGTAGCTTAAAAAATAATCAGCGAGAGTGTTAGTGGAGTTATTAGGATTATTAGGAGTTGTGCCTTCTGAATATACAGCGTTGTCAAAATTATTTGCGTTTTCGTAATTTATAGCTAATGCAATTTTTGTCCATTTATTGTTTGGATTGTGATTGTTGAATGTAAAAACTGCTCCTGCTTGGTTTATATCAAAAGAGCTGTTTTTGTCAGAGGTGTTGGTGTTGAAATAGTTAGATTTGTTTTGAGTGTCAAAATTACTCAGGGTAAATGTTAGTTGGTTGTTAACAAATACCGCACTACCAGCAGGATTTACATTCAAAGAAGATAAGTCGCCACCCAAAGCACCAAAAGCTCCACTCATTGCTCTAAAACGAGCTGTGCCAGTTACATTGTCTTGAGCATAGCGTAAACCGCTGCTGATTTCTTGAGATTGTACAGTGCTAATAGAAAGTCCAGATAGTATTAAAAATAGATATTTTTTCATATTAATGATTTTTATGTTGTAAAACTACTATTGT